>NZ_JBHFHK010000057.1:0-15162 GCF_041928215.1 Hubeiibacter jixunmingi
ATTGGGCATCAGTAAGTGTTAGTCTATTCATATAATCAGAATAACTGATTTTCTTTGTATGTCAACACACCCTATAAATCAAGATACTTTTTAGATTTGAATGCTCAATTATGCTAGTGACTTAGCATATAAATATATGTTAAAGTCACATTTATATCTTATTACTGCTTAGCATTTACAACATGTCAGCACTACAACTTAATTCTCATACTAAAACAGATGCACCCATTGGAATTTTTGACTCAGGCATTGGAGGATTATCTATCGCATTAGAGGTAATGCAACATTTGCCACAAGAGCGAATCCTGTACTATGCAGACAGCAAAAACGTACCTTATGGAAATAAAACAGACCAAGAAATCAGAGACTTAACCGCACAAGCTTTGGCATGGCTATATGAAAAAGGATGTAAATTAGCAATCGTCGCATGTAATACAGCCTCTGCATTCAGTTTAGAACCTTTACGCCAACATTATGGTGATCTTTTTCCAATCATTGGTCTAGTGCCTGCGGTCAAACCTGCAGTCATTCACTCACAAAGCAAAACTATTGCTGTACTTGCTACACCAGCGACTTTCCGTGGCAAACTGATTCGTCAAGTCATTGCTGATTTCGCTCAACCTGCTGGTGTTACTGTATTGCCGATTACTTGTGCTGATTTGGTACCGATTATTGAGCGTGGACAGATCGGCGATCCTATCACTGCACAATTGTTACAGCAGATTCTACAGCCTGCAATAGATGCAGGTGCTGATCATCTTGTATTGGGCTGTTCACATTATCCTTTTTTAAAGCCGATATTGAACAATATATTTCCAAATCTTGTGTTGATTGATTCGGGACAGGCGGTATCCCGTCAATGCGGACGAGTTTTGGCACAGTTCAATCTACAAAATAATGCTCCATCTAATACTAAAGATAAGATAATCTGTGTGTTTAGTGGAGATAATAGCGATATAATGCGGCAGAACATTCATAACTTTGTGAAGAATATTACAGATTGGCAATTTATCAATCGTTGCGATTTTGCTAAGATTGAAAATCTGTACACGTAAAATCAATTTAACGTATTTGTGCATTATTTGAAGTGATTAGGTTATTGTACTTTAGGTCTCTTTAATCACAATACATTATCTATTGTGCATTAAAGTAAATTTGCTAGGGCTAATTGATGAGCGAAAAACGCTATTTCATATATATTTCAACAGCTTGCCACGAAGATTTACGATCAGAACGTTTGAAACTTGAAAACACACTGATCCAATCAGGCATCCTGCCATGGGAGTTTAAAGAACGTCGTACTTCTTTGAACACAGCTTTGGCACGCCGTCAAATTGATGATTGTGATTACATCATCTTTTTGCTTGGCGGGAAATATGGTGACTTGTCTGCATCTGGCATCAGCTATATGCAATTGGACTTCTTATACGCACTCAATAAGCAAAAGACCATTATTAGCTTTGTTGATGCTTATCCAGAGAAAAGAGATCCAGCAGAGCGTGAAAATAATCCAGAATTAATCAAAAAATTCCAAACCTTTCGCGACCAACTTAAAAATGAAAGTCACTACGTACATCTGTTTACCAGTCAATTAGATTTGGCGAACCAATCTCGCCCATTGATTACAAAAGCACTCAAAGGATCCCCTGCAACAGGTTGGGTACGTGCACAACCAAATGACGTATTGCATAATGAAATCCAACGTTTGCGTCAAAAAATTGCTCAACTGGAACAGCAAAATCATAGCCGTGAACGTACAGCCAGTACATCAACGCCACCAGCAGATAAAGTAGATAATCAGAACACGCCTAAGGGTGAACGTTTCACTGTTTCTTATCGCACACAAGCTTTTCAAGATGGTAATTTACAAGATTTGCAATTGCAACGACACATGACGTGGCTGCAAATCCTACAAGTTCTTGCACCACATTTTAAAGAAGCGACCTCAGAGATTAACTTTCAGCGTGTGTTAAATCATTTTCTAGAAAGCACTGCACTCAATGATGCTCAAAGAACGCTACCACGTGCACACGCTGTATCACGGACGCAGATTGACTCTCGTGCCTTGCAACAAATTAAGCTGCAAATGAAATGGAATAACTGGATTGTGCCACAGCACGATATGGACAGCTCAATGCGTATTAACTGGCAACTGACCGCAGAAGGGCATAAGATTTTAGGCAATTGATTTGATTAATTCGACTAAAAATCTTCATTTCTCTTTATTTAAACGTCGCGTGCTATATTTTTCCATATACAAATAAATATGAATTCTTTGGTATTCATATCTATTCGGCACAATCCAATCTGTTGTCATTCGTTCTACCCATATTTTTGATTTGGAAAATCTATAAAAATACATGATACCTTTTATGCTAAACTAATTCGCTCGATTAAAATCAATATACTAATACTCATTTGTGGAGTGATTGTTGTGAATAAAGCGAAAGTTGCGGTAATTATGGCAAATCTTGGTACACCAGATAGTCCTACTCCAAGTGGCGTACGTGCTTTTTTAAAAGCATTTTTATCTGACCAACGTGTAGTTGAGATACCTAAGCCAATTTGGCAAATCATCTTACGTCTATTCATTCTACCATTTCGCCCAAAACGTGTTGCTGAAGCCTATGCCAGTATTTGGGGAGAAAATGATTCTCCAATACGTGCGATTCTTTTACAACAAGTGAAACTGACAGAACAAAAAATTCAAGGCTTGTATCCTGATTTGGATATTACCTTTTATCCAGCAATGACTTATAGTAAACCAAGTATTCATGATGTTTTAAAACAGCTCAGTGAACAGCCTGTTGATCAAATCATCTTATTGCCTTTATTTCCGCAGTATTCTGCAACATCCACAGCACCATTGTTTGATGCTATCAGCAAATGGACACTAAAACAACGTAATTTGCCTGCGATCAATATGATTCGTGATTATTATCAGCATCCATTATTTATCAAAGCATTAGCAAGTAGCGTACAACACTTTCATGCCAAGCATGGTGTGCCTGACAAATTACTGATGTCTTTTCATGGTATTCCACAACCTTTTGCAGACAAAGGTGATCCTTATCCTGAGCGTTGTCATGCCACAGCAAAAGCTGTTGCAGAATACCTAAAATTGACGCCTGAACAATGGCAAGTCAGTTTTCAATCACGTTTTGGTGCACAAGAATGGGTTAAACCTTATACCGATACTTTGCTAGATGAATGGGCAACTTCAGGAAAAGTCAAATCCATTCAGGTGCTTAGTCCTGCTTTTTCTGCAGATTGTTTGGAGACTTTGGAAGAGCTAGCCATTGAAAACAAAGAACATTTCTTAGAAAAAGGCGGTGAAAGTTATCATTATATTCCTGCACTGAATCAAGATGCAGAACATATTGATTTATTTGTTGCATTGCTAAAAGCACAGCTTGATGCAGCAAGCCAAACCTTTGCTCACTAATCATAACAAAAGTCAAAACGTAAAAAAGCGTGCTGATGATACAGCACGCTTTTTTGATGTAGAACAAGGATTATTCTTCTACAAATATTACACCCACTGCATAGACACCGATATTTGCGACGGACACACTGGCAATCGGTACATTCTCTACATCACGATAACCAAAGCTTGCTAAGGTCTTTTGTATATCCGAAATGTATGGATTACAGCGGTTATACATAACATGAAGTTTACCTGCTCGATTACGCGTTTGCTCGTGAATCAGTTCAATCAAACGATATAAACTACGTTCAAAACCACGCACTTTTTCACAGGCATGCACTTGACCTTCTCGATCGACATGTACAATAGGTTTAATACCAAAAATATTGGCAAAGAAACCTGCTGGTGCAAACAATCGTTTTGTGCGTATCATGGCTTTTAGATTGTCTACCGTGACATACATGATCATTTTGTCACGCATCTGATTCAATCGCATCATAATTTCATGAATTTCACGATCCTAAGCAAGCATCTTTGCAGCCTCATTCACCAACACCGCTTCACCATGAGATACGCTACGCGTATTGAACACATGAATGATTAAGCGTTGCCCAAACACTGCTTGAATGTCTCGAATGTGCTGTAAAGTTAAACTCAAATGCTCTGAGATGGTCATGATCAAGACTTCTTCAACGCCTTTGTCGATTAAGCCATAGAAGAATTCAATCAGTTGCCCCTCGTCTGGTGCAGCAGTTGTTGGTTGAATATCTTGTCTGATAATCCTATCTGACAACTCATCAATTGTGATGTCTTTGCCATCCAAATAATGTTTGCCATCAATGTAAATATTCATCGGTAGAGTAACCACATTGGCTGGCTTGTCTAAATAATCCAAGCAGGATGTAGACGTACTCACAATCATTCTTTTCATACAAAATCTCGAAAAATTATCATAAATCAAATATATAAGTCGCAGAATGTTAGCATTTTGAGACTTTTTTTTACAATTTTGCGAAATGTCATATACTATCATTTCTTATGTAGAATAATTATCATAACTAAATGATTTAAATGGACTTTACGTATTTATAATTTGAAATAGCAATTAATGTAAGTGAATTTAACAATATTATACTTTGGTATAATAATTAACCTAATCAAGCTCAGATTATTTTTTCAATATCGCACATTATGGCTTCTTTTAAAACAATACGATATGATAAAAGCCCTTTAGATTGTTTGAATTGATATTAATTATGCTACAGTGCCAAATCGTTCCAGTTAGCCCTTTTGTTCAAAATTGTAGCATCATTTGGGATGATGCCAGTAAAGATGCAGTTATCATTGATGCAGGCGGTGATGCGGACAAAATTCGTCAGGCAGTCAGCCAGCTTGGCGTCAATGTCAAAGCCATTTGGCTCACTCATGGTCATATTGATCATATCAGTGCGGTGGGGGATATGGTCGAAAGCTATGCTGTACCTGTGATCGGACCACACAAAGGCGATGCGTTTTGGATTGATGGTTTGGCAGATGTGTGTAAAAAATATGGTTTTCCAATTGCTAAGCCTGTGACTGTCACGCAATGGCTTAATCATGGCGATAGTTTAAGCCTAGGTGAATATGACTTTGAAGTGCGTCATGTCCCAGGGCATTCGGCTGGGCATGTGATTTTTTATTGTGCCAAGGTCAATACCGCTTGGGTGGGTGATACCATTTTCCAAGGTTCGATTGGGCGTACTGATTTGCCGACAGGTGATTTGGATACTTTGCTGAATGCAATTCGTGAGCAATTATTTAGCTTACCAGACAATACACAATGTATTTCTGGTCATGGTAATCCCACCACGATTGGACAAGAAAAGCGTTTTAATCCTTTTTTAAAAGCCTAAACGCAATCATTTATAATCACCAAAGTCTTGGTTAGGCTTTGGTTGTTATAAAAATAGCTATAAATTTCAATAATTTAACAATGAACACAATTTATACATAATTTCATGTTTTTTACGTTAAAATAAAAAAATGAAACATAACAAACAATTAGCCGATTTTGTGTCATATCTTGCCTAAATTGGCATAATTTTTTGTTGAGATGCGTTGCGTTATTACAGCTTTTTGGCTTTTTTTTATATGATAGATTGCTGGGCAAATTTTATTATTTTAAGCCTGATTGATTAAAGTGTTTCTGTTGTTAATCAATTGATATGATTTGACTTTTAATTAAAATTTTTGCTGTGGCGATCCGTCATTTTAGAGATTGAAATGATTGAATATAAGGAGTTTAGCAATGGACGAAAAATCATCCAGTCCATCTTCTCGTAGTAATATTAATCCAAATGTATTTTATGGTTCTGTGGCAGTTATCGCCCTATTTTTGGCAGTGGTATTGATTGCCCCGAATACATTTGAATTAATGACCAAAGAGCTAAATAGTTGGATTACCACATCTTTTAGTTGGTTCTACGTACTTGCTGTAGCAATTTTCTTAGGTATTCTAACTTTTTTAGCTTGCTCTGACGCTGGGCGGATTAAGCTCGGACCAGATCACAGCCAACCCGATTATAGCAATAAGTCCTGGTTCGCTTTGTTATTTACCGCAGGAATGGGAATTGGCTTAATGTTTTTTGGTGTTGCAGAACCCATCATGCACTATGTCAGCCCACCTGTTGGCGATGGTCAAACGATTGATGATGCCAAAAATGCCATGAAAATCACCTTTTTTCATTGGGGATTACATGCTTGGGGGATTTATGCGGTAGTAGGTTTGGCATTGGCTTATTTTACCTATCGACATAATTTACCGCTAAAAATCCGCTCTGCACTATATCCAATGATTGGTAAAAAGTTCTATGGTCCCATTGGCGATGGTGTCGATGCCTTTGCCACCATTGGTACAGTATTTGGTGTCGCAACCACACTAGGCTTTGGTGTGACGCAAATCAATTCGGGTTTAAATTATTTATTTGGTATCGAACAAAGCTCAACCATGCAAATCGCTTTGGTGGTTGGCGTCAGTATCATGGCAGGTCTATCGGTCATTCTTGGTGTGGATAAAGGCATTAAGCGTTTGGCAGAACTAAATCTGGTCTTGGCACTCAGCCTATTGGCTTTTATATTTTTGGCTGGTCCAACGGTTTATTTATTACAAACCACATTACAAAATCTAGGTAATTACGTGTCTAGTATTTTTGAAATGACCTTTAATTTATACGCTTATCAACCAAATGGTTGGATCGGTGGTTGGACGATTCTGTATTGGGCATGGTGGATTTCTTGGTCACCATTTGTGGGCATGTTTATCGCACGCGTTTCTCGTGGGCGTACCATTCGTGAGTTTATCGTGGGTGTGACCTTGATTCCAACAGGCTTTACCATCATTTGGATGGGCTTTATGGGCAATGCCGGTCTGCATAGTATCTTACATAAGGGGCATGCCACACTGCTTACTGCGGTGCAACAAGATTCATCCGTCGCATTATTTGAATTTTTAAATGGCTTACCGTTCGATATGGTAAGTAAAGTTTTTGCAACGGTATTGGTGATTTTGTTCTTTGTTACTTCTGCTGATTCGGGTGCATTGGTCACCGATTATTTGACCGCAAAATCTGAAAATTCACCGACTTGGCAGCGTCTGTTTTGGGTGGTGTTGATGGCAAGCTTGGCGATTATTTTGCTGCTCGCTGGCGGTCTATCAGCCTTGCAAACTGCGACCATGATTAGTGCTTTACCATTTACTGTGATTATGCTGTTTATTTGCTATGGTTTGATTAAAGCGTTACGTGTCGATGTACTCAAAGCCAATGCCTTGCAACAAGCACGCACCACGCCTTATGCCATCAACAATCCACGTACATGGCAACAACGTCTAGGCTTAGTCATGCACTATCCGCATAGTAAACAGCAGGTCGATGATTATATTGTAAGTACAGTCAAGCCTGCGATGCAAGCCATGATGGAAGAATTGAAAAAGCGTAATTTGAATGTCAGCTTATTAGAAGTCGAAGACGGTATCAAATTGCGTGTCGATCATGCCAATGAAATCAACTTTATTTATCAAGTGGTTTCTCGTGAAACTACACCACCAAGTTTTATGCGTGAACAGCATCCAAATATCAAAGAATACTATCAAGCAGAGGTATCTTTACGTGAGGGTGGACAAAATTATGATGTGATGAGCTGGACTGAAAATGATATCTTGCAAGACATTATTGACCAATACGAACGTCATCTTTATTTCTTAAATGTATTACGCTAATTTTTAGTTTACCCAAAAAGCAACACAAAAAGGCAATCTTGATGATTGCCTTTTTTGATATGACTTTAGTCTGACTTGAAAATCAGATCACCAAAGATATTTTAGCTTCAAACCTACCGCATTTTGCTTTGTGCTTTCTTCACCAATACGCTGTGAACCTTTAAGTTCTAAAGCAAAACGATTATGTTCAACTTCAACACCTGCACTATAAGTTTGATGGTCTGAGAAACGTTGTTCTAAACTATCACCATTTACATTTACAATGGTTTTATCTGCAAAATAGGCAACGTGTTCAGCACCCACAGATGGGGTAATTTTTACACCATTAGCAGTGTTAATGGCTTTTTCCAAATTGATACCGACACGATAGTTTGGCAAATGTTTGTCTGCGATATTGATTTTTGCATCACTCAAGTCATAATCCACCGCACCCAAATAATCATCACGGATACCGAGCGATGCTTTCACATCTAGCAATGGTGTTGTAACTTTATGTCCAACACTTAAACCAAAACTCGCCATGTTACGTTTTAGTGGAATACTCTGTCCTGCTGATAGCAATTCTGATTTACTCAAACCATAACTCGCATCCGCGACCACATAACTGCCTTGATTAAACTGCTGTTTTATGTAGCCAGATACCGCATCGGTGGTATTTTGATTACTGATACCGCCGTCCATTTTTTGCCGACTTTCAGCACGAGAATATATCAATGAAGTAGTCAATTGACCATGGCTATTGTCAATTTGATGACTTAAACCTAATTGGCTCAAGGTTTCAAGTTTATCATACGGACGGTATAGATCTGAATGATGCTGTGTGTCACTACGATTGACGCTCAGCCAAATGCCTTTGGCATCATCACTATTAAACTGACTGACAATACCGCGTTGAATATTGGCTAAGGTATCGGCTTGTGAGCTGAGTTCAGACAATGCAGCATTACTGCGTTGACTGATGACATCTGCTTGTGTGAGTTTTGCCAAACGCTCTTGTTCTGCAAGTACGGCTGCACGTTCTCTAGCAAGACGAGCTTGTTCAGCTTCCGCATCTTTTTGGGCTTGTTCAGCCTGTTCAGCTGCAAGTCTTGCTTTCTCAACTTCTTCTGCCGCAATCGCTGCAAGTCGTGCTTTTTCGGCTTCTTCTGCGGCTAATTTATCCGCAATTTCCTGTAATACTTCTTGTGATGCATTTAAGCTAAATAGTCGATATTGTGTATTATCTTTGACCAAGCCATAACGATATGTCCCCAAATCCACGGTTTGTTCTGGGTTTGCCAAATCGACTTTTAAAGCATCAAATTGTTCAGCAGTATTGCCATTTACCGTGAATAAAGTGAGATTATTATTGTGCTTATCTGGTGATGTACCCACATCTTGTACATTGAGTTTAAACTCACCTACTGCACTGCCATTGACAATCACTTGGTCGCCAATATCTTTTGCCACATTAGTGGTGTAATTAAACAGTCCTTGACCAGATAAATTGCCATTGACTGTAAATTGATTATGCTGACCAGCTTTGGCTTGTTCCACGCTATTTATATCAATTTGTGAGCCATGAGCAAGATTTAAATTGCCCACTTGTGCTGAATGGGTGGTGCTTAACCGTGCTTCTGAATTTAAGTTAATCGTTGTGTTGTTGCCTGCTGTTAAATTCCCGACATGCACATCTGCCTTACCCACACTCAATACTGCATTATCTTGCAATTGAATACTTGGGCTATTGACCTGTGTACGCACGATGGTATTTAAGGTTTTTTCATCATAATCTTGTGGTGTAGTGCATTGCACTTGCCCTGTATAATCAGAACGAATACAGACTGGTGAGGTATTTTTCACATAACCCAATTGCACTTGTGCATGATTTTGAGCAGAGATTGCACCGTTTAGGCTATTAACATTACGCCCGACAGAAAGCTTGGCATCATCTTTGACCACAAAACGCTGTGCGGTAGAGTCACGATTCCACCAATCATCATTTTTAATCACTTCTTACTTGGCTAAATGATCATAAGCATGTGTTGCTGGACGACCTGATAGCATCAAGTTACCTGATTTTTCTACACTTAAATCACCATTCAGATTTGCACCGCCCGTAAGCAATAAAGTCGAATTGGCAATTTCAGGGGCATATATCACATCTAAGCGACCATTATTTTTTGTTGTATCGCTTTCACCAAAGTGACCATTATAGCCTGTGATTAAACCTGCAGTATTTTTACTATTTATGATCGATTGAATTGCCGTAAGACGACCTTCTTCACCACTGCCTACATATTTCCAATCATTATTTGATGTTTGATTGGTTGGATAGTACGCACCAGCCCAACCTGTCAGTACAAAATAATCTTTTCGACCGTTTGCATGCGTATTGATATACTCGTATAAGTCACCGCCTGCAACTTCCCATTTACCCCACTTAATATCTGATTCGGTAAAAGCTTTACTACCTAACAAAGTGACTTGAGCAGTTTTATCCATATTGTGATTAACAACTCTCGCCCCATCATCGACATTTTGGATACGATGCAAGCTAATGTCATTACCATTGACATCCAAGCGACCACCACGATAGCCAAAGTAAATATTATCAAGATTCATTTGGTCGGCACTATTCAGCACCACGGTTGGACGACCGCTAACAATACCTAAGGTGTTAAAAGCTTGTTTTTGACCCGTGCTATCGGCTTGTTGATCTAAAATCACTGTGCCATCGCCCACGCTGATATCACCAAGGTTTTTACCTACAGCATTGACGTGCAAAGTCCCTGTGCCAATTTTGGACAAGCGATCGCCTTATGGATTATGCACTTGCCAATCCACCATTTTACCGTCCGCAATCGATATCCCTGCACCTTGCCAAGTGGTATTGGCTTGATTGCTCTTTACCGTAAAATCAGTATCAAAATACAATGTCCCTGCACCTTGATTGATATTTTCAGTCAGGTTTATAGTGCCTTTTTCACCTGAAAAATAAGCATCTTTACCATAGTTAAGCTGTGGTTTAATCTGATCGGTATAAACAATATTGCCTTTGTCATCATAGACTGTATTGCCCTTTCTATCGACTTTAACGCCCTTAATCAGCTCTGTGCCATTAAAAACATCTAAATTAACCGCCTCACTGTTTTGATTGGTAATATTGCTATGTCCTGCTGTGGTATTCGACCAATCAAACTGTTGCCCAGCAACGGTATTATTAAGATTTAAACCAATATCTTCATTGCGTTTTTGTTGGTTAAACTCATCTCGAGAAATCAGATAAAATGCCCCTCGATCGGCTGCATCACGACTATATACCGTGATAATCGTGCCTGCCAGACGCCACATTTTATCTTGACTATCATAGACCCATACCCCCGAGCCACTATCACCAGTCTGTGGTGAACTCACCAAAGGACCATAGTTACTGTTTTGTACATCAATACCTTGACTAAATAATGTGCCATAACCGCCATTATTTCGCATGTTTGGTGTCACGTCACCAATCAAAAAGGCATAACCGCCTGCCACAGTGGTCAAAGTACGATGGTCATTTTCATCATTACGATTGCCACCCGATTGCACTACAGGTTTACCATTTAAGGTTTCAACACGTTGTAAACCTGCACCTGCTCGGGCATACATGGTGTAGCGTGAAGTATTATCAGCATAAGTTTTTGGATCTAAACCTTCGTGTACTGTTGGTGCTGGGGCAACTTCGGTGACCAATTTATGCAAGCGTGCAGTATGATAATCTGGGTTAAGTACAGGCTGATCGCTGGTGTCGATGACATTATTATTATCCACCATCTTGTATTCATATTGATTTAAATCTGTATTTTTACTGCTACCACCATATCTGACCCCAGTATAACCACCATTATGTGCCACACTTAACACATATTGCGGATGCATCAAAGTGCTTACGCCATCAGTATTCACCGCACCAAAATCAGGCATTGGTGTATCTTTCATCATGACGCCAACAGGATTGCCATGAATATCATTGATGGCAATATTGCTCGCACCTACAGTAAATTGTCCCTTATTTTCAGCAAAATCGCGAAATAATTGATAATCCACATCACCACGCACGATCGATGCATTGGCTTGTGACATCAAACCATAACTTACCGCAATGAATAACAAAGAGTATTTAAATAAAGTAGAGCGTGGCATAAATAAACTCGAAAATTATCAACTAGAGTACGATCATATTATCATATATATAGCCTAACTATTCTACGCTTATTTAATCTTTTTTAAGCTAAATAAAATAAAAACAGCAATGATTAAATCAATGCTGTCATACGGTTTTTTAAATAGTTTAATTAAAAAAGCAGAAACTGACAATTTCTGTCAATTTTTGACTAAAATCACTCATCACATGATCACCACCAGCTTCAACAACAATATTTTTTTCAATGACTTGCTGTGCTTCAAAATAGCTGAGAGCTTTACGATAATCCAAAACTTCATCGCCCTGTTTTAAATATATTTTTAGATTATGAATTTCTAATAAATCTATTGGATTATCTGATATATTTAAATGCTTTTTATTATATTTTGGTTGATTATGCATAAACCACAATATATCATATTTAGTGATAGACCAATTATCTTTAGTGATATAAATCACAGTATTATCATTTAACTGATTAAAGTCATCCATATTCCCATCAAAAAATCGCTGTAAACTCTGATGTGGATATAGACTTGGATTAAGTAATACCGTATTTAAATCAAATTGGTGATGTAGATAGGTCGCATAAAATCCACCCAATGAACTTCCCACAATCGCCGTCGCAATGCCATGTTGTTGATTATGTTCAATCATTTTTGCCACATTCGCCATGACTTGTGGTGGTGAAAAATTGAGATTTGGGCTTAAGACTTCAATGTCAGTATGATTTACTTGACAATATTCACGTAACAGTTGTGCTTTGTGGGCATTTTGATTGCTGTTTAAACCATGCAAATAGATGATTTGTTTCATATATTTCTCCAATGAAATTGATTTATTTATAAATATTTGAGCGATTACTATAGCATATTTTTTATCTGATTAATGCTATAATTGGTCTTTATTAATTGTTTTGAGATTGTGCCTTGAGTGATTCGGCATTATGCCCACCTTATCCCGCATCTGCATCGTATTTTACTAGCAATCTATTGACGTGGTATGCCGAACATGGACGCCATGATTTGCCTTGGCAAGTCAAAGACGATCCCTATCAAGTTTGGGTCTCGGAAATCATGTTGCAACAAACTCAAGTCAAAACTGTGCTAAATTATTTTCCACGTTTTGTTGCACGTTTTCCTACCGTACAAGATTTGGCACAGGCAGAATGGGACGAGGTTGCACCATATTGGGCAGGTTTGGGCTATTATGCACGGGCTAGAAATTTGCATAAAGCTGCAAAACAGGTGGTCGAGCAAGGCGATTTTCCGAATGATTTGACAGCTTGGCAAGCCTTATCAGGCATTGGGCGTTCGACCGCTGGGGCGTTGATGTCACTGGGTTTGGGCAAGTTCGGCGTGATTATGGATGGTAATGTCAAACGCGTTTTGGCACGCTATTTTGCGATTAGCCAAGATTTGAGTAAACGTGACGTTGAACAACAGCTTTGGCAATTGGCAGAATATCTTACACCGCAACAGCAACATGCCGACTATACGCAAGCGATTATGGATTTAGGGGCGACCATTTGCACACCAAAAAAACCATTGTGTTTGTACTGCCCAATGCAACAGCATTGCCAGGCTTTTTTACAAGGCAATGTGTTGGATTATCCGACTAAAAAAATCAAAAAAGCCGTACCGACCAAAACCGCTCATGTTTTATTATTACAGCTCGATAATGAAAATAATACGCTGTGGTATCAACGTGATTCACAAGGTTTATGGGGTGGTTTGTATAGTTTGCCAATGATTGAAGAGCAAGCAGATTTTGATGAGTTTATGGCAAAATATCAATTGCAAGTACAAGAACATTGGCAATTGGCACATCATTTTACCCATTTTACTTGGCAATTGAATGTACATCGTATTGTCATCAATCGTCAGCAATATCAAGCGATTTTGGCAGAGGGTCAATTTGCTGATTTGGCATTACAGACTTTTAGCTCATCGCAACTGGCAGAATTAGCTGTACCGACTGCGATGAAAAAAATCATGCAACATTTTGACTTAAACATTGATTAAATTGGAGAAAAAACATGACTTTAAGCGTTGAGCAGTGGATTGATTTTGCCGAGGCAGGCAATCAACAACGAATTATCTTGGCTAATGGTACAAGCTATCAGGGTTGGATTATGGAAATCAGCGAAGAAGCATTGCTGATCAGTACAGGTTATAGCGATAAAGTAGGTAAAGATTTTTGCTTAAAATTCCAAGATTTACAAGATGCAGAATTATATTTTTGGGATACTCAAAATGATGACTGGCAACCGTTTTTGATAAAATAAAGACATAAAAAAAGGCTTATCCGAGGGTGGATAAGCCCATAAACCGATAAATATCGTGGCTAAGCGATTTGCTTAACTTGTGTGCAATGATAACGGATTTTTGAGATAAAGCAAGCTTTTTTTCTCAATTTTTATCGGGAAATTTTATTCTATTTATTGGTAAATCTTGTAAACCTGATAAAAAGTAAAATTGACTGGTGAAATGGGCAGAAAAATTTTACAATCATCATCTATTTCAGGCAAATAAGGTAGATAGTCATGGCAAATTTCCCCATTCACGCCAATGATGCGTTAATCGTTGTGGATGTACAGTACGATTTTTGCCCAGATGGTGCATTAGCGGTACAGCAAGGCAACCAAATCATCCCTACCATTAATCAATTATTACCGCACTTTCAACATGTGGTATTAACGCAAGACTGGCATCCTGCCCAGCACTGCTCTTTTGCCGAAAATCAAGACAATAAACAGCCTTTTGATACCATTGAGCTAGATTATGGTACGCAAGTGTTATGGCCTACGCACTGTGTACAAGGTACGCATGGTGCTGAATTACATCATGATTTACAGCAAGACTCGGCACAATTGATTATTCGCAAAGGTTATCGCCCAAACATTGACAGTTATTCGGCATTTTTGGAAGCAGACCGTAAAACCGCTACAGGCTTAGCAGGTTATCTCAAAGAACATCAAATCCAACGTGTGTTTTTTGTGGGTTTGGCAACGGATTTTTGTGTGGCATGGTCAGCGATGGACGCACGCCATTTTGGCTTTGAAACGGTTGTCATCGATGATGCCTGTCGTGCTATTGATTTAAATGGTTCATTGGCTCAAGCGTGGCAAGATATGTTGGCGGTTGGTGTGCAAAAAATCGATAGTTGGCAGATTTTGGATTAAAACAATTCAATAGCTTGACATTTCGCCATTTAAATATGATAATTTTTTTCATTCATTTAGGGTGTGTTGACATACAAAGAAAATCAGTTATTCTGATTATATGAATAGACTAACACTTACTGATGCCCAAT
>NZ_JBHFHK010000058.1:0-15096 GCF_041928215.1 Hubeiibacter jixunmingi
CGTTTAGATTGTATTGATACCCTGTTCTTCTATTTTATGTGGATTTGTGCCATTTATTAATTTCTTTTGCTATAGCATATACCATCAAATTACCATTACTAATATCAGTTTTACCTGTAACGACCAATTTACCATAGCCATCATTGAATGATACTTTTTTATCGTCATTCCAATCTAATAAGCCAATTACTAAGTTTTCGCCTTGCATAACATAGTCGCCGTTTAATTTAAGCGTACCATTTAATATCAAAAGGTCACCTTTAAATTGTTTACTTTTCATATCCATCTCAAGTGTGCCATAGCCATATTTACCAAAGCCATGAGATGCATCAACATTATTAAAGTCAAGAGATTTAATATTTCCTGTAATCACAGCATTTGGATTAATACGCACATGATTAATGGTCGTTGGTAAATATTTTAAATTAGTAACAGCAAAAGTAATACCTTTTTCACCTAATTCAATTTTATTATTCGCAGTAAAATTTTCAAATAAGTTAGACTGATCTGTATCCAGTGAAATTTCACCGCCATTAATATATACATCAGATTGCTGTGCATTAACATCACGTCGAATTTGTTTTACATTTATTTCAGCAAGAAAATCATTACTATCTCCTACTAGATTAAGCTTACCTTTACCTTGGTTGCCAACTGTAATTGTATCAGCATAAATTGCTGTACCGATAATATTTAACTCACCTATACCTGTATTCTGATTTCCAATAACCATATCACCAAGCCGAATGAGACCCACAGCATATGGACTCATTTGATTCAAATTCACTTGACCAGCACCTTTGTCTCCAATAATAAAATTATTTGTATGTAAGTGACTATAGCCATTCATGCTAAATTTTCCATTCGAAGTATTTTCCATACCTACAATAATCTGTTTAGCTGAAACATATACCGCTTTAGATGCTGGATCAGATGTTTTTCGTGTTGAAGTAAAATTTAGTTCTGCTGTGCCAGCAACGCCAATACCAATTGCATTAGTTGCTATAAGATTTGCATTATTCATATTCAATGTTGCATGGCTATTTGTATCTACTGCCATCGTCAATTGATTTGAATTAACAAGCGAATCATTATTCAGATTTAAAGTTCCATTACCCTTAAAACCAACTACCAGTTCTTCACCAGCATTTAATGTTGTTTTATCTAGTGTCCCTGAACCTTGACTGCCTTTTTCAAAACCAAAACGCACATATTTACTCGCATCAATTTTTGCATTATTTGCCGTGAGCGTACCTGTTGTTTTATTGCCTGTATTAAATTCTGTAGCGTGTAATTTAGCACTATCAATAGTTATCGCACCGTCATTTTGTGCTGTGCCTGTCGCATTTACGCTTGCACTATCTTTAATGGTTGCTTGTGAGCCTGTATTATAATAATCCTGTACATTTAAAATTGTACTACTGCCTGAAACCGTGTCATTTGCCACTTGATAAGGTGAAGTGGTAATTGTTGTTGTCCCACTGGTATAATCCACCGCCATCGCTGCTGAACTACTTACCATTGCTACAGCAAGGGTTAATGCTTTGATTGATTTTGATTTTCCATTAGATTTAGCAAGTTCACTAACACATTGCCATACATTTAATGCACGATTAAAAATTACGCGGTAAACCTTATTTATTGTTTATTTCCTAAAAAAAAGCTACAAAAAGCATGATAAATTTAACATAAATGAAGATAAAATGGAATAAATTTTGCACTAACGAACACAGTAAAATGCCCACATTATGGATAATGTGGGCATTAATTTTTATTGAGAGTGACTTTTTTGAATCAGTTTACACCGCATCCGAGCCTGTTTCACCTGTACGGATACGAATCACTTGTTCAAGATTGCTGACAAAGATTTTACCATCACCAATCTTACCTGTGCTTGCCACACTCATGATGGCTTCGATCACGTTATCCACCATGTCATCTTGTACTGCAATTTCGATTTTGACCTTAGGTAAAAAATCCACCACGTATTCCGCACCACGATACAACTCGGTATGCCCTTTTTGACGCCCAAAGCCTTTGACTTCGGTTACAGTAATACCTTGTACACCAATATCTGATAATGCTTCACGCACATCATCAAGTTTGAATGGTTTTACAATCGCTGTCACAAGTTTCATGTTATTTTTCCTAAGGGTTGCATTAATCTGATTTGAACTGATTTTTAAATTTAAATCAAGCCCGATAAAATAAAAATACAGCACAAATTGTGCCATGTTTTGATTTTGGATTTTTTTGGCAATCGTTTTGCTAATTATGACGATTTATTGTATCTTTAAAGGCGAACCGATAACTTTGGAAAACTGCAATGACGACTTTATTTGATACAGCAATTGATGCATTAAAACAACAACTTAATACGCCAAAGCAAGACTTGGAAAAAAACCTACGTGCCATTTTAAACGAAATGGTGGAAAAAATGGATTTAGTCAGCCATGAACAAATGCAACGTCAGCAACAAGCCCTTGCCAATGCTCAAGCACGTATTAGCGAGTTGGAACAAAAATTTCAACAACTACAACAAAATCAAAAGGATAATTAATCAAATTCGCGTGTAAGACATCAATATAAGGAAATATGAAATGAGCTTTGCCAAGATTTTTACTCGTAGTGTATTGGGGTTAAATGCCCCACAAATTGAAGTGGAAGTGCATGCTAGCCAAGGCCTGCCAGCCGTCACCATGGTCGGTTTGCCCGAAGCTGCCGTGCGTGAAAGTAAAGACCGTGTGCGTTCAGCGATTATCAATAGCAATTTTCAATTTCCTGCCAAGCGATTTACTATCAATCTTGCCCCTGCGGATTTGCCAAAAGATGGCTCACGCTTGGATTTGGCGATTGCTTTGGGCATTTTGGTGGCATCGGGACAGCTCCCACAAGATGCATTAGCACCATTTGAGTGCGTTGGCGAATTGGCATTGGATGGGCAATTACGTTCAGTGACAGGTATTTTAAGTATTGCTCATGCTTGTAAGCAAGCAGGACGGATTTTGATTTGCCCTGCACAGAATGCCAATGATGCAGCATGTATTCAAGGCTTAGACGTGTTGGCAGCTAATAGTTTGGCAGAAGTGTGTCAGCATTTATTACAACAACATCAACTGACTTTGCACCGTTATCAAGCACCGCCTGCTACACAGCAAGTCTTGGCAGATTTGGCAGATGTCAAAGGACAATTTAAAGCACGTCGTGCTTTGGAAATCGCCGCAGCCGGTGGGCATTCGCTATTATTTATTGGCCCTCCAGGTACGGGCAAGACCTTATTGGCATCTCGTTTACCAAGTATTTTACCGCCATTGGATGATGATGAAAGCATTGAAGTCGCCAGTATTTATTCCATCGCCAATATGCCGCATCAATTTGGCGTGCGTCCATTTCGTGCACCGCATCATACTGCATCCGCGGTGGCGTTGGTCGGTGGTGGCTCGCATCCCAAACCTGGGGAAATTACCCTTGCCCATCATGGCGTGTTATTTTTGGATGAATTGCCTGAATTTGACCGTAAAGTCTTGGAAGTATTGCGACAACCGCTCGAGTCCAAAAATGTCATCATTTCTCGGGCATCACGACAAATTGATTTTCCTGCCGATTTTCAATTGATTGCGGCAATGAATCCGTGTCCATGCGGTTATGCTTTTCACCAAGATAGCCGTTGTCAATGTTCGGCTGAAAGCATCAAACGCTATCGCAACCGTTTGTCAGGACCTTTATTAGACCGTATTGATTTGCATATAGAAGTACCGCCATTGTCCGCTCAAGAATTGCAACAGCAACAATCAGGCGACAGCTCAGCAAATGTGCGAGAACGTGTTTGGCACGCCCATCAACAACAAATGCAACGCCAAAATCAGCTTAATAATGCCCTAAGTCCACAGCATTTGGATAAGTTAGTACAGTTGGATGAACAAAGCCAAAAAGTCTTAGCAACGGCTCAAGAAAAATTACAGCTGTCCGCTCGTGCTTATCATCGTATTTTGCGTGTGGCACGTACCATTGCTGATTTGGCAGGCAGTGAGCAAGTACATACCGCCCATGTTAGTGAAGCCTTGTCTTATCGTCCGCAGATTTAGATGGGAAAATATTATGATGAAAAAATCTAAATTTCTATATCTAATTATACTGATACTACCGATTACTACACACGCTCAAGCAAAACCCATTCAACCACGAAAATTATCACCACAATCTTGTTTGGCATTTGCTCAGCAATATGGTGCGGTAACGACATTAAAAAATAGCTGTGATCAGCTTAATGACAAAGAGATTAATCAAAAAACTCAGCAATACTATCAGCAATGCCAACAATTGTTTCAGCAAACGCCTTTAAATTTAGCCATGTTAGAACGAGCTGCAAATAAAGGTGAAGAAAGTATTTTTGCTCAGTCTGTCGCAGGGCAATTATCTTGTGATAAAGCCATAAGAAAATATGCTCGGTTTTTCTAAATGTAAATTTAAATAAATAGCTGTACCATTTTTGCTATAAACTACATTGCCTTGATGAAGTTTATTGATGACATTGTGGCATTTCCTGTGGCGTATCAGTTTCTAAACTATCGACCCACTCTATAAATTCATTTAGGCTAATATGTAAGCCTGTCTGTTGAAAATCTTTATAGGCTTGCATGGCTCTGCCTTGCTCATTCTGATTATTGCTTACATCAAGCACATTTTTATTACAATCATTCATTTTCATTTCTCACAATTTAGCGGTTTCAAACGCTCATCGACCAAACTTTTCAGCATTGGATTACCCTGAGTATCCACTACTATTTCGGCATATTTTGCTTGTTGATAACAGCTTGCTAGACCTTCGGCAAACATAAAAGTTTCGGTGTTTGGATAGGCTTGAAAGACAGTGCCGTGAGGATTTTTCACTTTTAATGGTCGAGTATGAGCAACAGGTGTGGAATGACTAGCGACCAGTCTTTGTTCCGCATCAGTTTCAATATAAAGCATAAGATTTTTCTCTATCGGAACGAAACAACATGGTTTTTATTCCCTGTTTTTACTGTTTTATTATCATGATATTAACACGGCTATTTTTAGATAAATGTAAATTTTTAAAACAAAAAAGCCAAGTCTAAAATGACTTGGCTTTGATATATCAAGTGATAATGTGACGAATAGAATTACTTTTTGCCTTTACGCTTTTGTCCTTGCTCTCGTGGCGGTAATCCCGTATGTTGCGTCAAAATCTGTCCTTTATTTGGGCGTTTAGGAGCTTGATTTTGCTGCTGATTTTGATTGGTTTTTGGATTGCCCTGAGCTTGTCCACTACGCTTGACACTATCACCAGCTTTGCTTGAATTTTTCTTGCGTGCCGATTGGTATTCACCACCTTGACCGCCTGTACCTTGTGGTTGGTAAGTCGGAATCAAATGTTGTTTTGAATTACCAATCAAATCGGCACGTCCCATCTCACGCAAAGCATCACGCAATAACGGCCAATTGTTGGGGTCATGATAACGCAAAAATGCCTTATGCAAACGACGACGTTTTTCACCTTTGACAATATCCACATCTTCGCTATGACGTGCTACACGCGCCAATGGATTTTTGGCTGAATAATACATCGTGGTTGCGGTTGCCATCGGTGATGGGTAAAAGGTCTGCACTTGGTCTGCACGAAAGCCATTTTTCTTGAGCCAAATCGCCAAATTCATCATGTCTTCATCGTGCGTACCAGGATGTGCTGCAATAAAATACGGAATCAAATATTGCTCTTTGCCTGCTTCTTTACTAAAACGTTCAAACATTTGTTTAAAACGGTCATACGTCCCAATCCCCGGCTTCATCATTTTTGATAAAGGCCCTTGCTCGGTATGTTCAGGAGCGATTTTTAGATAACCACCGACATGATGCGTGACCAATTCTTTGACATATTCAGGATTGAGTACCGCCAAATCATAACGCAAGCCCGAACCAATCAAGATTTTTTTGATACCTTTGATCGCACGTGCTTTACGGTATAACTGGGTTAATGGGGCATGGTCAGTATGTAAGTTTTGACACACACTTGGGTAAACGCAAGAGGGCTTACGGCAATTTTTTTCAATTTCAGGGTCTTTGCAATGTAGGCGATACATATTGGCAGTTGGTCCGCCCAAATCAGAAATAATGCCCGTAAATTGGGGTGCAGTATCACGGATTTTTTCTACTTCACGCAAAATCGATTCTTCAGAACGGTTTTGGATAATACGTCCTTCATGCTCGGTAATCGAACAGAACGTACAACCACCAAAACAGCCACGCATGATATTGACTGAAAATTTAATCATATCAAAAGCAGGGAAGCGGGCATTGCCATAACTTGGATGTGGCAGACGTGCATAAGGCAAATCAAATACATAATCCATCTCTTCGGTAGAGAGTGGCAAGGTTGGCGGATTGAGCCAAACATCACGATCGCCATGGGCTTGTACCATGGCACGGGCATTACCTGGGTTGGTTTCGAGATGCAAAATACGATTGGCATGTGCATACAAAACACGGTCATTTGCCACTTGTTCAAAGCTTGGCATACGAATCACTGCACGCTCACGCGGTGGTAATTTATGCTTAATCGCTTTGGATGGTGTATGTTGTAATTGCACAATTTGTGTATCTTGTGGCAGTTCATCGCCTGCTTTGACGATAGGATTGGCAACCACATCTTTATTAAAATTTTGATATTGATTGCCCAAGGCATCTTTTTTATCTTGTTCAATCGAACAATCCGGCACATCTTCCATCATCACATAAGGATTGATAATGGCATCGACACGTCCGATGGTATCGACATCATTGCTGGCAATTTCTACAAATTCTGACTTAAGATGACGATTCGATTTATTTAAAATAAACGCAGTACCACGCACATCGACGATATTTTTAATATTTTCGCCTTTGGATAAACGGTGCATGATTTCAATCAAGGCACGTTCACCATTGCCATAGACCAATAAATCAGGCTTGGCATCCATCAAAATCGAACGACGTACTTTATCCGACCAATAATCATAATGGGCGATACGACGTAAACTGCCTTCGATACCACCCAAAATAATCGGCACATCAGGATAGGCTTCACGACAACGCTGACAATACACGGTAGCCGCTCGGTCTGGACGTTTATTCGGCTGATTATCAGGTGAATAGGCATCATCCGAACGAATTCTTCGATCGGCAGTGTAGCGGTTAATCATACTGTCCATATTGCCTGCGGTCACACCATAAGCAATATTTGGTTTGCCCAACGCTTTAAACGCTTCTGCTGAAGTCCAGTCAGGCTGAGCGATAATCCCCACACGAAAGCCTTGTGCTTCAATGGCACGTCCAATCACACCCGAACAAAAAGATGGATGGTCAATGTAGGCATCACCACACACCAAAATAAAATCACAGCTATCCCAGCCGAGCATGTCCATTTCTGCACGTGACATCGGTAAAAATGGTGCAGGCTCAAAACAGCTCGCCCAATATTTGTCATAGTCAAATATGGCTTTGGCGGTTTGGCGTTGTTTATAGGCGGTGGACATGGGGCGTACCTAGTCAAATATCAGCATGAAAGGTTTTCATTTTATCATGAAAGATTTTGTAAATGATGGATTTATAGCTGATTTCAGCGGGAATATTGACTTTTTATTTGCCATCACATCATCTTGTTAGCACAGTGTGTGGATGCAAACTTGTAGTGATTAAGAATATTTTATATTTTGTTAAAAAATACCAAAACTATATTTAAAAGCCAAAGATTCTTGTTATACTGAAAAAATCTTTGACTACCCCTTAAATACCTATGAGTAGGCGATCTGATTTAGAGATTCCCATAACATTGGCACATGATAATTTATCTACGCCAATCATTGATCACCACATATCAACAATAATAATCACAAATCCTTGTTTAAGGACAGCAGAAGGTAGGTATCACCATGCTCTTTGAATGGATGTCTGACCCGACAGCATGGGCAGGTTTGCTGACACTGATCGTACTCGAAATCGTTTTGGGTATCGATAACCTTGTGTTTATTGCCATTTTGGCTGAAAAACTTCCTTCAGAACAACGTGATAAAGCCCGTGTCATCGGTTTGAGTTTAGCCTTGGTGATGCGTTTAGGTTTATTGGCGTCGATTGCTTGGATGATGCAACTCAAAAATGAGCTGTTCCAAATATTTGATCACGGTTTCTCTGGACGAGATTTGATTTTGATTTTTGGTGGTTTGTTCTTATTGTTCAAGGGAACAATGGAGCTACACGAACGTATCGAAAGCAAGCCACATCATAAAGAAGATAAACCTATACATGCCGCATTTTGGGTAGTGATTGCACAGATTGTGGTGCTTGACGCAGTGTTTTCGCTAGATAGTGTGATTACTGCAGTCGGAATGGTAAAGCACTTAAGCGTAATGATGATTGCGGTGATTATTGCTATCGGCGTGATGCTGATCGCCTCAAAACCGCTGATGAACTTTGTTAATAAGCATCCAACTGTAGTGATTCTATGCTTGGGCTTTTTGATGATGATTGGTTTTTCATTGATTATTGAAGGCTTTGGTTTCCATATTCCAAAAGGCTATTTGTATGCTGCGATTGGTTTCTCGGTGATTATTGAGGCGATTAACCAAGCGACACGCCGTAATCGTGAAAAAATGATTACCACCACTGATTTGCGTTCACGTACGGCATCGGCAGTGATTCGCTTATTGGGTGGTAAAAATAATCAGCCTGAAAATGAACAACTGTCTGATACAGCAGATATTTTGGCAACCCAATCGTCTGCCAATGATGTATTTTCTGATGAAGAAAAAGGCATGATTCATGGGGTATTGACGCTTGCTGATCGTCCAGTTAAGTCCATCATGACACCACGTTCGGAGATTGAATGGATTGATATGGATGATGAGCAACTCAAAGAAAAATTATTGCAAATCGGACATTCTCGAGTCCTAATCGCGCGTGAGAACTTAGATGATTTGCAAGGTGTTGCCCCAACCCACAAGTTGCTCAATCATTATCTCGAAACAGGTCAGATGGATATTGAGCGTCATTTGATTAAACCATTGATTGTACATGAAAATATCAAAGTTTTGACTTTGCTTGAGCAATTACGTAATACGCCTATGCAAATCGCTGTGGTGTTAAATGAATATGGTTCAATCGAAGGCATTGCCACACCGATTGATATTCTCGAGGCGATCGCCGGTGAATTTCCAGATGAGCATGATGCCTTAGATGGCATTGATGATGAAGTGCAAGAAGATGGTAGTTTGCTGTTAGAAGGCTCAAGCGATATTCGTCATGTGTCATTATTATTAGAGCAAGATTTGGTTGATGAAAATGAAGAATATTCGACCCTGTCAGGCTTTTTGATGTGGCATCTTGGGCGTGTGCCACATGATGGTGAGTCAGTGCGAGTTGGTGATTTGCAATTTGTCATCCTGACTATGGACGGACAAAAAATCGATAAAGTACGTATCACACGTGATGGCGATGCAGTACAATTGACTACAGCTTAAATTTTGATTTAAGCGAACAAACCACGTTATGAAAATAGCGTGGTTTTTTGTTTTTAGACCAACAATCAAAATGACATGATTTATCTTCATTATTTTTTGTGATACAGTTTACCGATTTTCAGTGGTACATGGCACAATGAAATCATGAAAAACAATTTGGCAAAGGCATGCTACAGTATTCTATTCTTTTCTATGGCAAGTATCAGCCATGCCCAAAATTTGTATGATATAGACAGCTTGATGAAGCAAGCCGTGGCACAGCATCCAAGTGTGCAAGCATCCCAAGCCGAACAACAAGTCACCGCATTACAAGCCAGTATCGCCGAATATCAACAATATCCGAGTTTGACTGCACAAAGTCAATATAATCAACATAGTCAGCTTAGCCATCAAGTCAATTTACGGCAGCCTTTATGGTCGGGTGGGCAGATGACTGCCGATGTCTATGAGGCACATTATAAAGATTACGCCAGTAAAATGGCAGTATTGGAACAACAAAATCTCGTCGCTAAAAATACCATTGAAATTTGGCAAAGCTATGTTGAAGCACAAAGTCTGAAAATGGTCTATGCCGATGTCATTCGTGAGTTATTGCAATACAAAGAAATGATGCAACGTCGGGTCAATCAAGGCGTTTCTGCACCGATTGAATTAGAATTATTAGAAAATCGTTTACTTTTGGCACGTACACAATATGATGCCGCCACAGAACAACAAAAAATCGCCAAAGCAAGATTAAATTATTTGCTCAAAGATAATCAAATAGAAGATAAAGATTTTGATTTGGATTATATGCAAGCTTTGCTGAATAAAGCCCAATTGGATTTGGCGGAGATTGAAAAAAAGGTATTGGCTCAAGATGGTGGCAATAGTCTAATGCATCCAAGTTTATTTAAATCCAAATATCAAATCAAAGCCGCAGAACAAAGCATTAAATCTAGCGAGGCACAGATTTTCCCGACCATTTATACCCAAGTGGGTTATCAATATAATCCTGATGCAATACGCAAAAACGATACCCAAATCAGTATCGGCATGAGCTTTAGCACAGGAGCAGGCTTATCCAAATGGGTACAGCCAAAAATCGCCCAAGCACAGCTACAGACTTTGCAAGCCAATCAGTTGGCAACCCAACAACAGCTGTATGAAACCATGCAAACGCAATATCAGCAATTGATGAATAATTATCACCAAATCAAAGCGTTAAATCTTACCGTCACAGGTGCAAAAGCGGTGAGTGAATCTTATCAACGGCAATTTGTGGTCGGGCGTAAAACATGGTTAGAGGTGATGAATGCGGTACGAGAAGGTATGGATAATCAATCACAATTGATGCGTGCCGATATTTTATTTTTAGCCAATTATTATAAGCTCAAAGTTGATTTATCCATGTTACCTTGGCAGCAGCCATTGCAATGGGCTGAGCCACAGCCAAAACAAGCCATCAAAGATACCTTGCGTTATTTGCGTGATAGAACGCCATATATCCCACAAGGTGAAAGCCGATAACGTCATCTTTGCATGCAAATCAATCATTATGGATAATTTAAAATGATGCCAAATCAAAACACAACGCAAGATACAAGCAATCTAGCCACAGTAAATACAGCCAAAGAAAGTGACTTGCTACAAATTCAGCAAGCGATTTTATATAGCTTAAGACATTATGCCTATGCCATAGATCGGGTGGCGTTACAGCAGGCTTTGCAAAAGCATTGCCAAGTGAGCAATATTACTGAGCAGCACATCATAGCATTATTACGAGAATTAAATATTACTGGCGTCAGAGCCTTATCGCAATTTGACCCAACACAATTGCCTTTGATTGCCTATGTGCCACAACTGGGCTGGGGTGTGATTAGCCATCATATCGCCGAACAACAATATCAATTTAAAACCCCACAACAGCATTATGATTTAGACAGTGCCAGTTTTGAGCGTGTGATTGCCTTACAAGCACAGCATAGCCATGCTACGCAAGACAAAAGTAGCTTTTCACAGAAAATCACTGATAATCTTAAAAAATACCGTGGGGTGATGTTTGAGGCGATTATTGCGACTATTGTCATCAATGCCTTTGCTTTGGCGGTATCGCTCTTTTCCATGCAGGTCTATGACCGTGTGATTCCGACACGTAACGAATCGACATTGATTATCTTGGCATCGGGTGTGGGTTTGGTGATTTTATTAGAATTTGCCCTAAAACTTGCTCGCTCAAAAATCATGGATCGTTTGATTATCGGTTTGGATCAATCGCTATCGCAGCAAATTTATCAACGCTTATTGAGTATTCGTCTGGACAATATGCCAAGTTCGGTCGGTTCAATGGCAGCACAATTGCGTGGCTATGAACAAGTACGCAGTTTTTATACCGCATCGACTTTATTTACTTTGGTTGATTTACCGATGGGGGTGTTATTTATTATTTTGATTGCGGTGATTGGCTCGCCTTGGGTGGCGGTTGTGCCGTTGGTTGCTGCGATGATTGCGGTGGTATTGGGTTTTAGTTTTCGTCATAAAATGGATCAGGCTGCCAAACATGGTGCGATGGAATCTTATCTCAAAACAGGGCTGTTGGTGGAAACCGTAGAAGGCATTGAAACCATCAAATCGGGCTTTGGACAATATAAATTTTTATCCAATTGGATGTCAATTATCCAAAAAAATATCGCCAATGATATCAATATGAAACATCTGAATGACAATCTCAGCTATATCGTACAAACCTTACAACAGCTGAGTTATATTGGGATTGTGATTGTTGGTTCATTTGTGGTGATGGGCGGTAAGATGACCATGGGGGCGATGATTGCCTGTTCGATTTTGGGTGGACGGATTTTAAATCCAATCATGCAAATCCCTAATCTATTGGTACAAGCATCACACGCCAAAGCTGCCAAAGCCAATATTGATAAATTATTTGAATTAAAACAAGATAATGATGCCACGATAAAACCATTATTACCAAGTCAATTACTTGGACGTTATCAAGTGGAACATCTTAAATATCATTATCAAGGCAATCAACATACTGCACTGAATATTGAAAAATTAGAGATTAAACAAGGCGAACGTATTGCCATTCTTGGGGCGATTGGTTCAGGTAAATCGACCTTGCTGAAGATTTTATCAGGTCTATATATGGCAAAAGAGGGGCGAGTATTATTAGATGGCTTGGATATGGGACAAATTCATGCCAATGTTTTACAACAAAAAATCGGTTATTTACAACAAGATCATCGTTTATTTCAAGGCACATTAAGAGATAATTTATTGATTGGATTACCTGCACCGAGTGATGATGCGATGCACCAAATGCTAGAACGTACAGGCTTGATTCAATTGGTCAATCAGCATTCCAGTGGTTTGGATTTACCTATCAATGAGGGTGGTAAAGGGCTATCAGGTGGACAAAAGCAATTGTTGGCATTTTCACGTTTGATTTTAACCCAACCCGATATTTTATTATTAGATGAACCGACATCATCTATGGACAATCGCCAAGAGCAACGTTGTTTGCGAGTCTTGGCAGAAGAGTTGCAACGTGGGCAAACTTTGATTGTTTCGACTCATAAAATGAGCATCTTGCCTTTGGTAGATCGTATTATCGTGATGGAAGCAGGACAAATCATTATGGATGGCAGTAAGCAAGCGGTATTGGATCATCTTACAGGGAATAAATCATCATGAGCGACTTATCACTAAGCCCAGATACACAGCACAACAAGGCACGTTGGATGATTTGGTTGATTTTATTGTCATTGATTATTTTATTGGTGTGGGCATCCTTTGCCAAAATCAATCAAGTCACCCGAGCCAAAGCCACGGTGATTGCATCGGCACGCACCCAACAAGTACAAGCGATTGAGGGTGGTTTGCTGAAACAATTATTGGTCAAAGAGGGACAAAAAGTCGAAAAAGGACAATTGCTTGCGGTATTGGAAGAAGAGCGAGCCCAAGTCGCTGTCGATGATGCGGCACAGCGTGTTGCTGCCTTAAAAGCCAGTTTGGCACGTCTGGAGGCGGAGGTGTATCATCGTCCATTACGTTTTGATGCACAGACACAGGCATATCCAGAATATGTCAGCAACCAAACCGAGCTATATAAACGTCGTCGCCAAGCCATAGAAAGTGACATCGCTGCCTTGCAACAAAGTCTAAAGCTTGCCAAGCAAGAATTGGCAATGAATGAGCCATTATTACGATATGGTGATATTGCCCAAGCGGATATTATTCGTTTGCGTCGTCAAGTGGCTGATTTGCAAGCAGAAATTGCTAGTAAACAAAATAAATATCTACAAGATGCCCAAACCGAACTCACCAAAGTACAGGAAGAATTGGACGCAGAACAAGAAAAGCTCAAAGACCGCAACAAAGTCTTATCCGAAAAGCGTTTGCTTGCACCGATGGCTGGTTTGGTCAAAAATATCGAGATGAATACTGTCGGTGGGGTGATTCGTGCAGGTGAAACCTTTATGGAAATTGTACCAAGCGAGAGTGATTTAATCGTCGAGGCAAAAGTCAGCCCAGCCGATATTGCCTACGTGCGTGTGGGGCAAGACGCATCGGTTAAGCTTGATGCGTATGATTATTCCATCTTTGGTAGTTTGCATGGTCAGGTAACTTATATCAGTCCAGATACCTTATTTGAAAAAACGGCACAAGGTGAACAGCCGTATTATCGGGTACAAATCAAAATCGCAGGGGCAGAATTTAAAAAGCGGGAGCAAGAAATCATTGTTAAAGCAGGTATGACTGCCAGTGTGGATATTAAGGCATTAGAGCGGACGGTATTGTCTTATTTGACCAAGCCGATTACCAAGACTTTGGCTGAGGGCATGAAAGAAAGGTAATCGTTTTTACTATGATTCAATGATGTGTAAAAAACCTATTTCTTGGAAAGGGGAATAGGTTTGCATGTGATATTATCAGGAGGAATAAATGGTAGATGAGCGTTACAAAAAAATAGAAAAGAATGCTGAAAAGATAAAGATATAGGCGTAGATTTAGTATAGGGATAATCAATTGTTTTAAAAGGTATAACAGATAATCTAGGATAGAACCATTCGCTTAACCAATTTCAACAAGTTATTTAAGCCAATGATTTAGAAAACCTAGGAATTTCTTATGTTTGGATTAAGCGTAATTCTGATTTTGGGGTTATGTCTGGCAATAATTGTCGGAGCGACTAAGCTAGGTTATAAACTTGGACAGCGGGTTCATTATCCAAAATTAGGGGCATTTATCGGTTTTATGCTAACAATAGGCGGATGGATGGTGTATTGGATATATGAATTTATTTCTGTGCAATATACCGTACATCAATTATGTAAAGCAGATGGTGGAGTAACAGTTTATGTAACTCCTGAAGAATGGCGACAGCAGATTGGAGAGAAAGAATGGCTTGAAATGAAACCATTTACCAATGATGAAATTTATCAAACAAAAAATACACTAAAGTATTTTGAATTTGATGGTGTAATTTATAATCATTATGATAGCTCTACTTAGGGTGTGTTGACATACAAAGAAAATCAGTTATTCTGATTATATGAATAGACTAACACTTACTGATGCCCAATGG
>NZ_JBHFHK010000059.1:0-14924 GCF_041928215.1 Hubeiibacter jixunmingi
TTTGGGTCTGCTTTGCTAGACTTGCTAGTCAGTTAGGTAAAACGATGTATCAAATTAAGCAAGGGCTTCTTGATGACCATATTTGTGAGCAACTTCGTTGCCCTTCGGTTAGGTTTGCGTAAGTCCTATATATGTGGTTGAATTGTACAAAAAACGGTACGACTCGAAAGTCATACCGTTTTGAATAAAATCTACGCTTTACGCTGTGTTAGAAAATTACTTTTTCAAATCAAAGCGGTCTGCGTTCATTACTTTAACCCATGCTGCAACGAAATCTTTGACAAATTTCTCTTTTGCATCATCTTGTGCATACAATTCAGCATAAGCACGTAGGATTGAGTTTGAACCGAATACCAAATCTACACGTGTCGCAGTAAATTTAGTTTCACCAGATTTACGGTTTACAATGTTGTAGCTGTTACGACCAGTTGGTTTCCACTCATTGCTCATATCAGTCAAGTTAGTGAAGAAGTCTGTGCTTAACACGCCAACGTTATCCGTAAACACACCGTGTTTGCTACCACCGTGGTTTGCACCCAATACACGTAAACCACCCACCAATACAGTCATTTCTTTTGCAGTCAAGCCAAGTAACTGAGCACGGTCAAGTAATAGCTCTTCTGGTTGTGGTACATAGTGTGCTTCTTGGAAGTTACGGAAGCCATCATGTACAGGTTTCAAGTATTCGAATGATGCAACATCCGTTTGTTCTTGTGTCGCATCACCACGACCCGAAGCAAATGGAACTGTGACATTTACGCCAGCATCTTTGGCTGCTTTCTCAACCGCCGCAGTACCTGCCAAGACGATTAAGTCAGCAATAGAGACTTTCTTCGCAGATTCATTCGAGATTTTCTCCAATACTGCTAAGACTTTCTGTAAACGTTCTGGCTCGTTACCCATCCAGTCTTTTTGTGGCGCTAAGCGGATACGTGCACCATTTGCACCACCACGGAAGTCCGAACCACGATAAGTACGTGCTGAATCCCAAGCCGTTGCAACCAATTCAGAAACACTCAAACCAGAAGCCAAGATTTTATCTTTCAATTCTGCAACTTCAGCATCAGACAAGGTGTAATCTACTGCTGGAATTGGATCTTGCCAAATCAAATCTTCTGCTGGAACGTCCGCACCCAAGTAACGACTCTTTGGACCCATATCACGGTGTGTTAATTTGAACCATGCACGTGCAAAGGCATCGTCAAGAGCTGATTGATCTTCCATAAAACGTTGTGAAATCTTGCGATATTCAGGATCTTTGATCAATGCCATATCCGCATCAGTCATCATGATTTTGCGTTTTTTGCTTGGGTCGAATGAATCGACTGGCATATCTTCTTCGTCCATTTCAGACGGTTCCCACTGGTTTGCACCCGCTGGAGATTTGACATTGACAAACTTGTCTTCGTATTTGAACAATAATTTGAAGAATTCATTGTCCCAACGTGTTGGATTGGTTGTCCAAGCACCTTCGATACCTGAAGTGATTTTGCCTGGACCTTCTGGGTTTAACCAGCCAAAACCTTGATTTTCGATTTCGCCTGCTTCAGGCTCTGCAGATAATTTTGATGCATCACCATTACCATGTGCCTTACCGATAGTATGACCACCAGCTGTCAAGGCAACAGTTTCTTCATCATTCATGCCCATACGTTCGAAAGTGATACGCATGTCTACCGCTGTCTTGAGTGGATCTGGCTTACCATCTACACCTTCAGGGTTAACATAGATCAGACCCATCATTACCGCAGCCAATGGATTTTCTAAATCACGACCTTCGCTCCAACGGTTACCTTCTGAGCCTGTCGGTGCTAACCATTCTTTTTCAGAACCCCAGTAAGTGTCTTTTTCTGGATGCCAAATGTCTTCACGACCACCTGCAAAACCAAAAGTTTTTAAGCCAGCAGCTTCATAGCCAATCGTACCTGCAAGCACAATCAAGTCAGCCCATGACAAGCGATTGCCATATTTTTTCTTGATTGGGAACAATAAACGGCGTGCTTTATCCAAGTTACCGTTATCAGGCCATGAGTTTAACGGTGCAAAACGGATGTTACCTGTGTTCGCACCACCACGACCGTCCGTCGCACGGTAAGAACCTGCTGCATGCCAAGACAAACGTGCCATCAAGCCACCGTAGTAACCATAATCAGCAGGCCACCAATCTTGGCTGTCTTTTAAAAGATTACGTACATCTTGCTTTAATTCTTCCAAATCAATTTTGGCAAACTCTTCAGCATAATTGAAGTCTTCACCCAATGGGTTGGTCTTTTTATCATGTTGATGCAAGATATCTAAATTTAACGTTTTTGGCCACCATGCCATTGGCGTTTGCCCATCACGTGTATTTGAGCCATGTACAGGGCATTTGCTCACTGGTTGCTCATGATGTTTGGTGCTGTCATTTAACTCTTTTTCAACGGTATGCATATTCTCATTCCTTCAATATTTTGCTTTGGCAGTACGGATATTCTGAGCACGAGCTAAAGCAAATTGTGGGTGGTGAGCGACAATCATCTTGGTAATGCATCGCATAATGATTGTTCAACTCTGGTCATGCATGCAGTATAGATGGCAAATTTGGATTCGTAAAACAGATTAAATTATTAAAATCAATTAGAAAAAACAATGATATTATCAAAATAACAATATTTTCCGATTTTGTTATGGTTTATAAAAAAAGAAATAGCCTGCATTGCAAACTATCTCATTGATTTCAAACTATCTTTCACAAGCACTTACATGTTGCAAATGATGTCCTAAGGCTGGTAATAACTCAGCCATCGCACGTCGATATACTTCTCTTTTGAAGTTCACAACCTGTCCTAGCGGATACCAATAACTAACCCATTGCCAGTCGTCAAACTCGGCAGGTTCAACTTGGTTAAGCTGTATTTGGTTACTTGATCCAAGCAATCTTAATAAAAACCATTGCTGTTTTTGTCCGATACAGAGCGGACGGCTATCGTTACGAACGTAACGATAAGGCAAACGATAACGCAACCAGCCTTTGGTCTGTGCAATGATTTCAACCTGTTCGGGTAATAACCCTACTTCTTCGTACAATTCACGATACAGCGCCTGTTCAGACGTTTCACCATATTGAATTCCACCTTGCGGAAATTGCCACGCATCTTGACCGATACGCTTCGCCCAGAGAACTTGTCCCCAATCGTTTGCCAAAATGATCCCGACGTTTGGTCGGAAACCTTCAGAGTCTATCATTTGGCACCTAAAATTTTGTCGATATTATGGATTTGACCGTAAGCAATCAGTTTGCTCAGTGTTTCAGTAAACAGTCAAATCAGCGTCAATAAAAAATTGCTAAGATATTAACGGAAATTGAAGCGTTAAGGTGAAAATAATTACATTTTTTTACGCTTAATATGACATTTTTTTAACTTTTCTATGTGCAACTCGCAAAAACGGTAATTTTTTATATTTCTAACACTTAGCTCAAATATCCAATCGCAAACTCTCAAAACGCACTCGACCTTGTTGGATGGCTTTTTGAATTGCTACCTGACCTTTGCTGAGTCTAGCACCACCTGATTTGATATCTAAAAGTACAATTTCAATCTCATCCGCATCGATAATACCTTCCCTAAAATCGTGATAACCTGAAAAAATCACATAATCGACAGGGTCACCCAAAAACTTGGCATCACTGGGCAAATAATGAAATTCTGGAAAAAAAGGGGCAAATTGTTCTGCCATTTTACCTTTAAGTACCGCCCGGCTGGTATTGACGCTACGCTTTTGTGCTTCTTGAATCTGTTGCTGTTGCTGTAACGCCAATTCATGTATCTGTTGTTGATGCATTTGTTGTAACTGATAAATATCACGCTCATGTTCTGCTTGTACCTGTCTGATTTGGATAAATACAAACCAAAGACTAGTCAGGGCAACACCCAGTACAACACCAAGAGCCAAGAGTAAAATATTCATACGGATTATCCAAAAATTTGAAGAAAAATAATAACAAAAAGCTCAGCTATACCCAAGCGAGTTGTGCTATGCTTGAGCAAATTTTTGATGTAGTTCACAGATGATGCTAGGTACGCCGATGAAAAAGCATGCCCCAACTTTACAACGTTTTTTATTATTTGGACTGTTAATTGGTCTTATTGTTTTAAGTTTTGAAATCTTAAAATACTTTATTGTGCCTGTGGTTTGGGCTGCAATTATCGCTTATATGACATGGCCTGTTTATCGTCGTATTCACTTTTGGTGCGGTCAGCGTAAAAATCTAAGTGCCTTAATCATGACGGTAATGCTTTCATTGATCGTTGGCATACCATTGATTTTTGGTATATTTTTACTCAAAAATGAAGGGCGACAATTATTCTTAGAAATTCAGCACCAATTCTATTCTGGAGGTATCAAGCTACCTGATAGCATCAGAAGCTTACCCATCGTGGGGCAAGAATTACAACGACTTTTTAAAGACTTAAATGCCAATCCTACTGCATTAACAGACAGTATTACAGTTTGGGTACAATCACATTCTGGTTATAGCAAAGTAGTTTTGGGTGAAATTAGTCGTAATTTCACCAAAATGTTTTTTGCTTTTTTATCTTTGTTCTTTTTATATCGTGATGGTAATGTACTGTTAGAACAGATTCGCCGTGCATTTTATATGGTGATTGGCGAACGCATTAATCATTATTTCCAAACGATTTCTGATACAACGCGTGCCGTTGTCTATGGTGTAGGCTTAACAGCTGTAGCACAGTCTTTGTTGGCTGGGGCAAGCTATGCTGTAGCTGGTGTGCCAAATCCAATGCTTTTGACATTACTTACCTTTGTTTTGGCATTGATTCCCTTTGGTACGCCCGTAGCTTATACAGGTGTGGCATTGTGGCTACTCTCCAAAGGTTTGACCATGCATGCGATTGGTATTATGGTGTGGGGCGTGGCGATTGTCAGCAGTGCTGATAACGTTATTCGTCCATTGGTGATTTCTGGGGCAACCAAAATTCCATTCCTATTTATTATGTTTGGCGTATTGGGTGGAATTGCTAGTTTCGGTTTGATTGGATTGTTTATCGGTCCTGTAATTTTGACTGTATTATTGGCAATTTGGCGTGAATGGGTACATGAAAATTTACCACAAGCTACGCCTGAGCATGTTCACAAACTGCATGATATTCAAGATCAACTCAAACATGCTGAGTCATCACCGCCACCTGAAAAAAGTTAGAATCCATAGCATATTCCGCAAAAAAGGGCATTTCGTATATGCCCTTTTTTACACCTACGCGATTTGAACTATCTATCAGAACTATTCAAACTTTAAAATTCCGTCATCAAATTTCGCTCGTTTTAGATATAATTTCTCTGCATAATAACTGGCAAAACCACGCCATGGACGTGCTTTGCCTTGTCTTGGTAAAAGTTTTTCTGCACGTTTTACATAACCTGCATTTAAAGCACTGCCCAAGGTAGAAATCGGATAACTTTTGGCATTGGTGCCGTCGGCATACAGCACTTGGGCTTTTCTATCTTGCATTTCATTTAATAATCGGCAAATATAATCGGCAATAATATCAATACGTAAAGTCCAAGATGCATTCGGATAACCTGCCAGCATCACAAAATTCGGCACGTTATTCATTAACAATCCGTTATACATCAAACGCTGTGACAAATCGATATCTTGCCCATCAATACTCAACTCCGCCCCACCAAATAAAGCAATGTTTAATCCTGTCGCACTAATGATAATATCTGCATCTAAATGCTCACCGTTATTTAGTATAATGCCTGTTTGATCAAACTTTTCAATCTGCTCCGTATAAATTTTGGCTTGTCCATCGCGTAACACTTTAAACAAGTCACCATCGGGTGCAACACATAATCTTTGTTGCCAAGGCAAATAGTTTGGTGAGAAATGTTTAATATCGACTTTACCTTGTAATTGTTTTTTGGTGGCAAAATGCAGTACTTTTTGCAGTAATTTTGGTTTTTTCTTGGCAAATAAATACAAGGCTTGTTGAGTCAAAATATTACGCTGTCGTGCCAATTGATATACCCATGGCTGTGGCAAGATTTTTTGTAATTTTAAGTAAAGTTGATCTTGCTCTGGTAAAGCCACTACATAAGTGGGCGAGCGTTGTAACATGGTGACTTTTGCCCCTTGTTTTACCAAAGCTGGAACCAAAGTAATCGCCGTTGCCCCACTGCCAATCACCACGACTTGTTTATTTTTTACATCCAAATCGTGTTGCCAATGCTGAGGATGAATAATTTGCCCTTGGAATTTTTCTTGCTCTGCAAAATCAGGCATAAAGCCTTGCTCATACTGATAATAGCCTGTTGCACCTATCACAAAGTTGGCAGTCATTTCAATCACTTGAGCATGATGCACAATGGTGATTTGCCATATTTTTTTTTGCGTATCCCAATTTAAAGACTTAACTTGATGCTGAAATTTGATTTTAGGTAAAATTTGATATTGCTCAGCAGTCTCTTGTAAATAATCCAAAATTGCTTGTCCGCTTGCAAATAATTTTTTGTCTTGCCAAGGCTTAAAGCCGTAAGAAAAAGTTAACATATCCGAATCAGAACGAATGTTCGGATAGCGAAATAAATCCCATGTACCACCTAATCGCTCACGATGCTCTAGAATCAGGAAATGACGTTTAGGACAATGTTTTTGTAAATAAACTGCCATGCCGATACCTGAAATACCTGCACCAATAATTAAAGTATCAATATGCATATTATGCTCAAAAATTGAAATGATTAAAGACAATTATAAAGCAGGCTATCTTGGTAAAGATCTTGTTTTTTGTCAATAGCCGTTTTGCACGTGACATAATATCCCGTTCGATAAAAAAATGGCAAATCCGTGGATTTGCCATTTTATCAATCTATACGGATGTCTGTATATTATTATGGACGATTTTTCAATTGATCGCGAATTTCACGCAATAATTCGATATCTTCTGGTGTTGCAGCTGGTGCTTCTGGTTCAGCTTCTTTTTTACGACGCATGCTGTTCATACCCTTAACCATCATGAACACGACCATTGCCAATAACAAGAAGTTGATTGCGATTGTAATGAAGTTACCATAAGCAAGTACGTTTAAGCCTGCTTCTTGTGCTGCTTTTAATGATTGGATATTGTTTGGATTGTTGCCCAATACAATAAACATATCTTTGAAATCAACTTCGCCACCTAAGATAAACGAAATGATCGGCATCATGATGTCTTTAACCATAGAATCGATGATCTTACCAAATGCACCACCGATGATTACACCAATTGCCAAATCCATAACATTGCCTTTGAGGGCAAATTCCTTAAATTCACTAATAATACTCATGCTTTACTCCAAGAACGGCTAGACTCAGACGATAGTGTGTTGTCTGCATCTACTAAACCTATTAACAATATTTGATTAATTTACTCTGTTTTTAAAAAAAACCAAGTTTTTTTACATAAAATTAAAATTTATACATAATATGAACATAATTTTTGTGTGCATATTTGCTATGTTTACTGTTTAAATGTGAATAAGATATTTTTAAATTAGAGACTTAAGATTCCATAAATATCATTTATAACATATAATTATTCTCATTTACAGCCAATAATACAAATATTAGACCAAAGTATAATAACTTTTAAGTAACAAATATTTATACAACGTAGATTGTACTGATATAATGTTTTGAATGTAAAAGTGGCATATTTTGTGATTTAAAGACAATAATTGCTGTAATCTATAAAATACCTTGCGTTTTTTATGTGTATTTTAATTTTGAAAATGGATTAATACCGAGGTTTAAAATGTTTATTTCTACAAAATGGGGACACAGTCTGTCTCTTTGTAGCCTAATGCTGTTAGCAGCATGCTCTGGTAAAGCACCTACAACAAGCAGTGCATCTGAAGCAAAGTCAGCGAGCCAAGCTGCTGCAAGTCAGGTACAGACCAATGATCCTAACTTACCTGTATACACTTTGGGTGTCGATGCGGACTATGCACCATACAGCTTACGTGGCGAAAAAGGTGTGCCGTCAGGGTTTGACGTTGAAGTATTACAGGCTGTTGCGAAAGATCAAGGTTTTACCCTAAAGACTGACCTCATTAACTGGAATGTAACCAGAGAAGCAATCAAGAAACAAAGCTACGATATCTTGGGCGGTGGTCTGCACCATACTGACGTAGATGGTGAAGAAGGCATGAATGAATATAGCCTGTCACAGCCATATATCTTTTCAGCAGATACGATTGTCAGTAAAGAAGGTGCTGGGCCTTACAATTCATTGGCGTCACTTAAAGATGTCAAAGTGTCTTTATTATCAGACACGGCTTATGTAGATGATATCACCAAAATTAAAGGTACTACAGCTACAGCGGATAATCTCATCACACGAAATACTGCTTTCTTAAACCTACAAGATTTGGCAACAGGCCGTGCTGAAGCGACTGTTGGTGATTCTGGTGTAATGAGCTATTATCTCCATAATATCAAGACGCAATATAATCTGTCATTTAAAATACATGGTAAAATTGCCGAATATCATGATAATTATCCGCTGATTTTTGTCTTGAAGAACAGCCAGACTGATTTGGCTAAAAAGATCAATACTGGTTTATTGAACGTGGTTAAGAGTGGTGAATACCAAACTATTTATCAAAAATGGTTCCACCAAGCACCAATCAAATTACCAAATGGTACAGATAAATAATATTTCCCATTATTTGATGTAACGATAAAAATGCGAGTTAAAACTCGCATTTTTTTACGCTGACATATTTTAGTTTTAATGATTAAAACGGATAACTACTGCTGTGGCATTATCATATGCTTTACCTTCAGATTGATAAATTTGTAGGCGTAATTGCTTGAGCCATGCTTGCAAATCAGTATATTTATTAATGGCTTGCCATTGCCCACAAGGTACTAAGTCATACACACCATCGCTACAGACCAGTAAACAATCATCGCTTTGTACGGATAAAATTTGACTATCGTACTTTGGCATCGGATTGCTATCCAAATCAGCATCAATGGTCAGATAATCGGTCAAAGTGTGATAGACACTGGCATGTTCTTGCTGTGTGTCTTGTATTTCATTGCCTTGTTGAGCTTGCTCCGTCAGCCATTCATTTAAAAAATTATGGTCTTTGGTTAGGCATTGCCATTGTCCTTGCCGATACAAATACACCCGACTATCACCAATATGCTTAATCACAATTTGATTGTCATTGATTTTTCGATAAAGTAAAGCTAATGTAGTCATTGCCCCATAATAGCGTCTTGGTGCAGTAGCGACCATCTGATAAATCGTCTGCATCGCCATGATTGGGCTTTGACTTGGTTGATCTAAATAGTCTTGCCATAATTTCTTTACACTTTGCACGGCTATTTTAGATGCAAAACCTGATAAAGGCGATTGTGACACGCCATCTGCCACCGCCACACAAAAAGCATTATCACAGCATTTTACTGCGGTGATGCCTAGTGCTTTTTGATAACAATTTTCCACAAAGAAAAATGCATCTTGCTGTAATTTATTATGGGTATTGCCTTGAAAAGTAATGCCACATAATTGAGCGGTTAAGATTGAGTTTGACATGGCTGTTCTATGGGTTGAATGGACTATTAGATGTGGTATTCAAAATGTCTTTCATCTTATCGCCATGCTCGATAATCTTTTCTTTCGCCCAACTATCTGCCAATGACATCATTTCATCTAGCTTTAGACTAAAATATGCGGTATTGGCAAAATTCGCTTTCTTTGCTTTTGGCATATTATTACTAAATTTTGAATTGATACTGGATGATACTAAACATAAATTACCAAAGTGATCCAATGTCGCTTTATCAATATCTTGTTCAATATTCTCTTTATCTGGATTTTGTGGATAAAAATGCTCAACTGAACTACGGAAAGTAAAGCGGAACTTATCATATTTAGCTACTTTATTTTTCCATAATAGATAATCTAAGCGATTAAAAATAAAATTCGGAACATTCGTTCCTGTATCCAAAAATGCTGTATTTAATGCTTTATTTAACTCAAGATGATCTTCGTAGAGAATATTAAAAAAAGTTTCAGGCTCTCTTGAACTACAATAATAATTAAAATAATAACGATCACTTAATTTTTCAAGAAAATCAATATATGCCGTTGCATCAAAATGATTTCCTTTTTTGAACAGCCAACGCATCACTGCATATAACCAGTTTTTATAAATCTGTGCAGGGTGTGAAACATGGAACATTGACAATAGCATAACCACGTTATTCTGATAATATTCATCATCAAAGCTATTATTATACTGGTAGCTAGTAGACTTAGAGGGTTTTATGGTTAATAAAGACCAATGATCATCTCTCTCTTTAGATTGATCTGTTTTAATAACATATCGGTCAAATAAATAGCGACATTGAAGTAAAATAATACCAAACTCTTTAATATCATTAGCACCAGATTTTAACAACTTTTCAAAACTATCCATTAAAAATTTGGTATCCAATGAAATATTACGAATATCATCTTTGCTTTCATATTTTTTCTCAAGATAAATTCTTAAAACGTGCATTAAAAAGTTAGAAAAATCAATCACAGAATGAAAGCGTTCCGATTTCTCTTTTACTTTATCTTTATTTTCCAGAGAAAAGCCATTAGCATTAATGATGTCCAATATTTTTTTTTATCGTCATTACTAGGTTGTTCTTGAAATAATTTTGCGATATTGTCAAAATTGTCACATGGCATTTTATCCCAATTTTCACCAAATAATACTTCATTTGCACGTATATTTGCATCAAAGCCCATCACCACATATCGGCTCATATCGGAACAAGCTTCCCAAATTTTTGCAAAGGCTATCTGCTCTGATGCCAAGCTTTGACTTTCATTCTTTTCGGCGTGATTAGTACTCAATTTTGACATCAATCTCGATTTCAAAATTTCATGTTTTTCCAATTGTTCACCACGCGTATTCATGATTTCAAAATAATGGTTTAAATCTGTTTGTGGAGGAACTTCAGTGCGAATTATTTGCACCTGATTTAATAAAAATTCTGCAAAGTCTTGCTCCTTATCGCCCCAATGCTTTTCAATAGATTTTAAAGCCATTTTAAAATGCTGATCAAAGTCATTGATTTTTGAAAAATCTTGCAAAGTAAATACTTGATTTAATACCTGATTAGACGACTCTCGATATTCAAAGCCAATATTTTTGCACTTTGGTAAATCTAAATAAGAAAACTTATGTCTTAAAAATCCCATTAATAAAGTAAACGTAGTCAAACGTTGCTGACCATCAATCACTTCAAAATATTGCTGATTTTTAGAAACCACCAAGCTACCAATATAATAGTTTTTTTCTTTATTCCGCATAAAAGCTTGATAAATATCTGTCAATAGCAATTCAATTTCTGTATCACCCCAAGCATAATTTCGCTGATAAATAGGGATAAGATACTGATCTTTACTCATCAACGCTTTAACACCTAACGTCACTGGTTGCTGTATATTAACTGTCATTTTGATTCCCCTTCATTTAACCCAAAAATTGACTTCATCGTCTCATCAACATTATCAAACTTTTCCTCAAATGATTGTCGTTGAAATTGCAATACCATTTCTGGCGTATTCGCTCGTTCAATAAAATTTAATAAACTATTTGCTTGAATTGCTTCATTTTGCATAGTGGTATAACCAATCCTTTGATGATGAAAACGTAGCCGATAAACCCACCAAAATGCTTTATTCACAAAGTGTTCAATATGCACATCACCAAATTTATCAAAATAACTAATGACTACATTTTCAAATAATCGACGTAAATAACGATCTCCTGCACGTGTACACCCTGTGTAGCTATCTAAAAATGCAATGAGATTTTCCCTCAAATCCACACCATTGATTTTTTTAATTAAAGTCAAGCGACCTGATTCTCTATTAAACAATTTCTCGTATAGTTCACAATAATACTGAATATAATGAAAAAAATATTCTCCATTTAATATCGGCTGATTGATTTGAAAACAGGGCTTGGTAAATTTATCTTGAAATAAAAATGCATTGCCTTGCGTAAACTGCTGTAAAGCCATTGCCGATTGAATAGCATTTAAATAAGGGTAATCTCTATTTTCGGATACCCCTTTAAAAGTATCTAAACGCCCACTATCAAAATATTCTGCATCTTGAGCATATTGCCAACGACGTAAACGAAATAATACCTTATTGATAATCATATCTAAATTAACGCTATAATCTGATGCTAAGGCAGTTTTCTCCCAGTTTTTCACACACATTTTAACCACAGATTCGGGCTTGTCTTTCATCTCACGCAAATGATAAGCTTTTAGCAGGTCATAAGATTCGAGCGGTTTACCCCGTGCATTTTGTGAATCAAAAAATTGAAAAGCTTCATCCAACTGATTTAACTCCACATATACCATTTGGCAAGTATTTAAAATATAATCTTTAAATTGTTTTATCTCATCAGATGAAATAAAACTCTCCTCAACATAATGCTTTAAATAGTCATAATTTTGTTTAATATTATAATAGCTAATACTATGATTAAATTTAGATTTTAAAATGCATAATTCTTCTTTATCTAAACCTAAAACATATAATAATAAAGACAGCGTTACGATACGCTGTTGTCCATCCACAATATCATAATTATCATTTTTATGAATCACTACTGTACCAATACGATAAATTTTTTCTTCTTTAAAATGTAGCAATAAATCATTTACCAATTGTTGCACATGACGAATTTGCCATTTATATGGACGTTGATATTCAGGTATAGATAATTTTCTATCCTTATTTGCAAGAATATCTTTGATATTTAAAATTTTTGCTAACTCATCATTGCTCATCAAAGTTCACTTATATGACAATTCATTTATCTTACATAAATATACGATGAATAGTATATTCAACTTAAATCTTATTTCCCTCAAGCATTTAATCAATATTGCATTATCTGCTCTGGTACTTTTTGTGATTCATAAGCCGATTTAATGACAAAATATTGAAATTTCATGGCTAATTCTTCCTGCCCCAATAAACCCAAACTACAAATAACTTAACTTATACGCAATTGATTATGATTATGGCGAGTAAGCCAAAGTTTATGCTTTTCAATCGCATTTGGTCTTAAACAAAACTCACCATCAATCTCATCAATACCCCAAAAGTTTAATAATATATTGAATGCCTTTTTAATTCAATATTTTCCGTCTTTTAAAAAAAGTGGAAGTTTCTAATAAATTTTGGCGTAACGAAGAAAGTAGGTGCTAATATTCTTTGAAAGCCTTAAGCTATAAGGCTTTCAAGGACTTCAAACGTTTTAAATAAAAAATTGCTCATTTAGCAGTTCAAATTAGGTTAAGAAAAATGGCAAGTAATCAGGTAAACATCGCTATAAATGTAAGCATCCAAGATGATTAAATAACTCATCGTCATTAAAAACAACCGTTAATGTCATGCACCCAAACCCCATCATACCCCACAAAGTAAGTATGATTATCAGCTACTTCAATATTATAAACATAATCTTCATAAGGATTGACCACTGCATCATAATATGTTGAAACTTGCTCATGCAAAGAGATATCATTTAATCCAACATTACTACCATAAATTGAGACATTGTCTACAGCTTTTCTAAATAGTTCTTCATTAACAATACAGTTATCCCTAACAACTACACCATTAATAATCATAGGGGTATGCATTAAAGATAGCAATTTTTCAACTGTATGCGTTTCACTATCGGTATCCTGTTGCATTCTTACATTCAATTTTTTATATAATTCAGAATCAATTAAGAATGGTGAATGCTGATTCAGATGCAAGATTGAATCGTTAGTTTGAACATTCAAACTCGCAATTTCTTTTTGATAACCTTCTGCAGAATCTGCCAAGCTTATGAATTGATAACCATCTGTATCAAAACGTACAAATTCAACGTTGCCTATATCATTACCCATTAAAAGAAAAAACAGCCAATTATTAAATAATTGGCTGTTCTACAATTCTAATATCTTAGCGAAATAAAATCAAATTACATCTGCGATTGAATATAATTTTGTAAGCCGATCTTTTCAATCAAACCCAATTGTTTTTCTAACCAATAAGTATGGTCTTCTTCGGTATCAGACATCTGCTGACGTAAAAGATCACGGCTAACGTAATCCCCTTTCTCCTCGCACAATTTGACGCCTTTTGCCAAAGCTTCACGTACTTCATATTCGAGTTTTAAATCAGCTTTTAAGCAAGACACAACGTCTGACCCGATTTCTAAACCATCACGATTCATATTTGGTGTGCCACCTAAAAACAACACACGGCGAATAATCGCATCAGCATGCTCTTGTTCTTCTTGCATTTCATGGTTAATACGTTCGTAAATCTTGTTTAGTCCCCAGTCTTCATACATACGAGAATGAATTAAATATTGGTCACGAGCTGCCAATTCACCGCTAATCAAAGCGTTTAAATAGTCAATAACTTCTGGGTTGCCTTTCATAGTGCTTTTTCCAAATTTATAGATGGATAGATTATGCATAATTTTAGACCTATATGCAAGCAATATCAATAAAATAAACAACATAAGTTATTGATTTAATTTAAAAATTAAGAATAATGATAGTTAACTAACTAATGATTTTTATTATCATTATCATTTAGCTTTTAATGTAATTACTTAAACCTCAACTGTAACAACAGCGTACGAAATATCTGTTTATTGAAGCTTACAATGTTTATTTTCATAAGCAAACTGATGTAAGTACAAATGAGTAAAAAAATGCTTAAAATTTTAAGCCAATAAAAAACCACCCCTACATTTTAGTAGGGGTGGTTAGGAATAAAGAGCTGGCGATGACTTACTCTCGCATGGTTGAGCCCACACTACCATCAGCGCGACGTGTT
>NZ_JBHFHK010000060.1:0-14539 GCF_041928215.1 Hubeiibacter jixunmingi
CCATTGGGCATCAGTAAGTGTTAGTCTATTCATATAATCAGAATAACTGATTTTCTTTGTATGTCAACACACCCTAGGCTCTTTGCCACTTTTCAATAAGTCGGTCAAAGCTTGCTGCATAGATAAAAATCCACTGTTTACTACATCTACAGCATCTCGCTGTGGTAAATCAATACTTACCATTAAATGATTATCACCTTCCAATTTAACAGCCTTAACATTATTGTTTCTCAAAAGCACACCTTCATAGCTTTGATTATTAGCTGTTTCATTACATCCTGTGAGCAAGACTACAATAAATAATAAAATTAACTTTCTCATTTTTACTTCCAATTAAAATTCACCGACAAACTGGCGAGCTGTTTCCATTAAAATCTTCCGTTGATTGACATTCATCATTCTAAACAAATTCAACAGCTCTTCTTCTGCACTTGAAAATGAAGAAACTTTATCAACAGGCTTTACTTGCCCAACAGATGTTACATTTGAATGTTCACCTGTCAAAATGTAACTAATGCTTGCACCTAATGTTCCAAATTTTTTTAGTGGCTCTCCATCTAAACCTTGTTCTCCACGCTCATAGCGACCCCACTGTACTCTATGAACATCACAGGCATCAGCCACCTGCTGTTGTGTCAAGTTCAAACGTTTTCGCTCAGCCTTGATCCTTTCACCTCTAGACTGCTTTGAAACCACATTAGTTTCAAAATTAGTTTCTTTTTTCACGATCACCCCTTGACATGAAACTAAATTAGTTTCATTATATAAGCACATTATGAAACATTATTGATTATTTAATGTTTCATTTACTCAACCTATAAGGATTCTACCATATGGCAAATACAGATGCACCAAAAACCCCTCAGGAACAATTTCGTGACCATTTAAAAGCTCAAGGTATTACTTTAAAAGAGTGGTCAGAACATCGTGGTTTCGACCCTGAATATTGTAGCCGTGTCTTATGTGGATTGGTGAAAGGTAATCGTGGCTTAGGACATAAAATCGCTGTTGCTATGGGTCTTAAACAAGACGTGAATGCAACTGTGATTACAGACCAAATGACATCAGAAGAGAAGTAAATATGGCAGCAGCAACCAAACGAGCTTTAAAAATTATCAAAGCAATGCGTTCAGCTACTTTCAATGGCATAAGTGTCACAGAATTAGCTCAACAACTTGGTGTGTCAGCAACCAATATTTGCAGGGACTTAGATGACTTAACGGCGGAAGGGTTTGCTGAAAAACGTGATGATGGACGGTATCAATTATCAATAGCAATGCTTCAAATCGCTACAGGTTATCAAAAAGACTATAACCGCATGAACGAACGTATGGCTGAAATCAATAGTCGTGTTAATAAAATTTAGGAGAAATTATGACTAATGTCACTATGAATGAACAAGGTGAAGTGATTGAGCAAAAAATCGCAAACCCTAGTCAGCTTGCAATTGCTACGGCAAGACTAGCTGAGAATCTAGGCTATGAAGGTAGTTTGACGATTGGCACTTTAGAAGATGAAATTCGGTTTTATCAGCAACGCACCGCTGAAGCATGCATTGAAATGGGTAAAAGATTACTGATTTTAAAAGAAATGTGTCCACATGGTGAGTTTGCAACACGCCTAGATATGCTTGGATTTGCTCCAAGAACTGCACAAAAATTCATGCAAGCTGTATTAAAGCTATCAAATACGAATACGTATTCGCTTTTAAAAACGGTTGATAGCCAATCTAAATTATTAGAGCTAGTAACACTTGATGACGATGATTTAGAAGCTTTAAGCAACGGTGAATCAGTGGGCAATATCACGCTTGATGATATTGAAACAATGAGTGTAAGAGAGCTTAAAAAAGCTTTAAAAGAAGCACGCTCAGATGCTCATGCCAAAGATGAATTGTTGGCAGGTAAAGACCGCAAGATTAACGAGCTAGATAGCAAGTTATCTGTCCGCAAAGGCATTGATAGCTTCAAGGCAGTACAAATGGAAGTTGAGCAACATATTCAAGATGAATTAGCTCAAAGCACCGCAAGCTTGATGACAGCGATTAGCCAGTTTAACGCAAAAATTGAAGTATTACAGGGTCAAGCTAGCGAACACGTTTTACCACATATCAAAGACAAGATTGATAGCGACATTAATACATTGTATCAGCGTATTGCTCAGGTCGGTTTTGATATTGGTGTAGATCTCAATGAAATCATGCATCCAAGCTGGGCAGACCAAGATAGTGATGATAGCCAAGATTTTGAGCTGCAAAGCTATACCGAAGCTGATTTAAACGCAAAAAATCACTAAGAGAACACTATGGACACCGCAACGATAGATTATTTACGCAACTTGGCAGGGCAATTAAGTCAAGCCAAACATGGGCAAAAAACGCCACTTATCGATAAAGCGGCGAAGTTTCTCAATTGCTCAAATAAAAAGGTATATGAATTGCTGAAGAAAGTCGAAGATCATACGGAAAGCAAACGTAAAACACGCTCTGACAAAGGGCAAAGCGTGATTACCCAAGCACAAGCCGAGCTAATTGGCGGCATGATTTTGGTAGCGACTCGTGCCAATGGCAAACGTATTTTGTCTGTTAAAGACGCAGCCGAAATGCTCAAAGCTCAAGGCAAACTTCCTGATGTTGATACCACGACTATTTTACGTGCTTTGCGTAGCTATCATTGCCATCCTGAGCAATTGACTACGCCAACAGCTCACAGCATTCAACGTAGTTCGCATCCAAATCAATGTTGGCAAATTGATGCATCAGTTTGTGTGTTGTTCTATTTACCTAAAGGCGGTTTGACCGTAATGGAGGAGAAAGAGTTTTATAAAAACAAACCACAAAATATCAAACGTATCGAAAATGAACGTGTCATTCGTTATGTGATTACCGATCACTATAGCGGTGCAATCTACTGTGAATACGTATCAGGTGCAGAAAGTAGTGAAAACTTAACCCAAGTTTTCCTCAATGCCATTCAAAAGCGAACTGCTAATGATCCTTTACATGGTGTACCACACATTCTGATGATGGATAAAGGCTCAGCCAATATGAGCGGTTTATTTCTTAACTTGTTGGATCGTTTACAAGTTAGATATATCGCCCACGCCACAGGCAATAGCCGTGCAAAAGGCTCAGTAGAAAAAGCCCAAGATATTGTAGAAACCAAGTTTGAAAGTCGATTGAGCTTTTTAAAAGTGCAATCACTGGATGAACTCAATACGTTTGCTCAAAAATGGCGTACCCATTTCAATGCCAATGCAACCCACACTCGACATGGCAAAACTCGCAATCAAGTGTGGCTTAGCATTGTACGAGAACAATTACGCCTAGCCCCAAGCATGGAAATCTGCCGAGAATTAGTTACCACTAAGCCAAAAGTGATTAAGGTTCGTGGTGATTTGACGGTTACACATACCATCAAAGGCTATGACAATCAAAGCTACGATTTGACTCACATTGCACAAATTTATCCACGTGCAGAAGTTGAAATTGTAGTCAATCCTTATCGTGTGCCTGATATTGATGTGCATTGGCAGGGTCAAATTTATACCGTCAGTCCAATCGCTAAGGATGACGCAGGCTTTGCCATCACAGCTCCGATTATCGGTGAACAGATGATCGCTAAGCCCGACAGCCAAGCAGATAGCAATCGTAAAGCTATGTTAAAAGCCGCCTACAATGCAGATACCGAAGCCCAAGTGGATAAAGCTCGTAAAGCCAAACAAGCTGCTTATGCAGGCGTAGTAGATGCCATGGCAGATGTCGATAACAGCCATCGTGATGGCAATGTACCGAGTGTCATTACTGCTGCTGGTACAACGATTGACACCACTGCCTATGTAGCCAAACGTGAAATCAAACCATTGAGCCACGTTGAAGCAGCAATGCAAATCAAAGGCATTGTGGGTGATTTATGGACTAAAGCACACTTTTTGGAGCTACAAGCTCAATATCCGCAAGGCGTACCCAATACGGCGATAGAACACATTATCGACCGTATCCGTAACCATAAGCCATTACAACAGCTCAAAGTTGTCAATGCTTAAGGAGTGATTATGCAATTAAAAGCAATTTTGCAACAACACCGAATCAGCCAACGTATGCTTGCTGATGCCATAGGATTAAGTCCAGCATCAGTCAATAGCATTATCAATAAGGCGATTTATCCCAAACGAGCTGATGTGAATACCATTCATCGCACGATTGAAAATTATTTACAGAAAAAAGGCATCAATGACACAGTGCAATGGCATATCTCAAAGGTGTCAGACATTCAAAATCAAACCCAAACTCACCCGACAAGCGAGGACGACCTAATGTTATTACGCAAACAAACCTTGAGCCAAACCGCTCGTAAACATTTTGGATTATTCACCAATCCATTCACTAACGATATTCGTTCTGCAGATGAACTGTATCAATCAGCTGACACCAGTTATGTGCGTGCTGCTTTACATCATACTGCCAAGCACGGCGGTTTTATTGCAGTCACAGGTGAGTCAGGAGCAGGGAAAACCACGCTGAAACGTGATTTGATCGATCGCCTAAAACGTGAAAATCAGTCAATTATCAGTATTGAACCTTACGTTTTGGCAGCTGAAGATAACGATATCAAAGGCAAAACCTTGAAATCAGCCCACATTGCCGAGTCAATTTTAGCCACGCTTGCACCATCGCAAAATGCCAAGCGTTCGCCTGAAGCACGCTTTCGCCAAGTACATAACGTACTAAAAGAATCACACAAAGCAGGTAATAGTCATGTCTTGATTATCGAAGAGGCTCACAGTTTACCTATCCCAACACTCAAACATTTAAAACGATTTTTTGAGCTAGAGGATGGCTATGACAAATTGCTTGGCATTATTTTGATTGGTCAAAACGAGCTGGCACTCAAATTATCTGAACAAAATCCAGTGATTCGTGAAGTCGTACAACGTTGTGAAATCGTCACACTTATGCCAATCGCTCCAAGTGACTTAGCAGCTTATCTCAATAAACGATTAAGCACTGGTAGTGTGAAATTGTCTGACATTATTGATGACAGCGGTATTGATGCGATTGCAAATAAGTTGGTACGTGTCGATAACAAAGGCAAAGTCGTACAAAGCCTATTGTATCCGCTAGCAGTCGGAAATTTGATTACTGGGGCGATGAATATGGCAAGTGAGCTAGGCGTGCCTGTCGTCAATGCTGACATTATTAGCAATATTTAAAACTAAAAACGTCCTTATGACGAATAAGGACGGATTCTTTAACAGCCTAATCAAAAAATCCTGCTCGTTGCCACCACCACACCACAGGAGAACCACCCATGATCCAAACTCAACACAAACGAGCGGTCTTTAGCAAAGACCTAGACAAAATGCTTAGCAATGATTATGTGCTTGTGCCATTGCAGGCAACAGATGAAATGCTCAGCAAAGCCAATGAAATTTTTAACTGCACCACACATGGCACAGATAGCAAAAAATTGATGCAGTATTTATGGGATGCCATGCTGACACAAGCCATGAACGAATGTTCAAATCTCAACAAATAGGAGTAAATACCATGGCTAGACAATGTAAGCAACCTTCAAAAGAAAAAGAAATTGCTGACATGATCGACCGCATTAATCGTTCGGATGATAAAACTTGATGAAATGTAAATGCCCAACCTGCCACGCCACAGGCAGTCTTGAGATGTTTATCGGTCATAGCGAAGTAAGCCAAGCTTTTGTAGCGGTGCTAAGTCTTACAGGTGACTTAGCCAAACCACTGATTAAATACCTTGGCTTATTTCGCAGTGAAAATCGTGACCTAAGCTTTGAGCGTACTGCCAAGCTGATTAACGAGCTTGCCCCTGACATCGTAGCAAAACAAATCACACGCAACCGCCAAACATTCCCAGCACCGCAAAGTGCATGGATATGGGCGATCAATGTGATGCTAGAACGCAGAGAACAAGGCAAATTACAGCTACCACTCAAAAATCATGGCTATTTATATGAAGTGATTTCTAGCTATAAGCCTGAGCTTGCCCCAACGCCAATTGCCACACGCCCAAGTATTGCTGTTGCCGACCAAACTTCAATGCTAGACAAAATCTCACAAGGCACGATGACTGATCAGCAACATTTAGAGCAACAGCTCAAAGAACATGAACGGCAAAAGCATGAAAAACCTGCTTTTAGCTTAAGTGAAGCGATGCAATTTAATGCGAAAAATCGGAATAACCCCGACCGAACATTAAAAGGCATTCCACAAGACCAACTGTTTGCCCATGTCGGCAAGCATAAACGTGAAAATGAAAGTTTTGATGAGTGCTTTAAGCGATTAAAAGCACTTGAAACCCAAACTGAAAAACCAACCGAAACCACTGGAGAAACCCAATGAACGCAACAATCCAAATCCCTGCTGGCTATATGATGAACATCAAAGGTCATCTTATCCCGACTGAAAAAGTCAAACCGATTGAAAAAATCCGTGACGAAGTGGTGAAAGACATGGTGCAAAAAGCCCAAGTGCTACACAATGCCATGCAAAATGCCAAAACCGAAATCTTTGCCATGTTCAATGATTTTGTCGCCCTATCGGCTCAAGAATACGACACCAAAATCGGTGGTGAGAAAGGCAATGTTACGCTATTTAGCTTTGATGGCTTGTATAAAGTACAGCTCGCCATCAGTGAAAATTTGGTCTTTGATGAACGCTTACAGGTTGCCAAGCATTTGATTGATGAGTGTATCGTGGAATGGAGTGCAGGCAGTAATGACAATATCAAAGCTTTGATTAACAACGCTTTCCAAGTCGATAAGCAGGGCAAAATCTCAACCCATCGTGTACTTGGTTTGCGTCGCTTAGATATTCGTGATGAAAAGTGGCTAAAAGCCATTGATGCCATCAGTGATGCCATTCAAGTCACCGATAGCAAAGAATATATCCGCTTTTATGAACGTGATGCCCACGGCAAATATCAACCAATTAGCCTTGATTTTGCGAGTATTTAAGGAGAAAGAAAGATGTTATTTATCGCATGGCTATTGAGTGCAATTTTGATTGCACTCATCTTTTGGGGAATTGGTTTGATGCATGGTCAAGATATTCGTGAAAGCCACGCTCGACATCGTATTCCCATTAAAATCAACAACAGAATTTATTATTTGGTTGAAATCAAACTTCCACCCAAATATTAACCCAACCGCCCACTCACTAAGTGGGCAAACCCCAACCGTTCAACTGGAGCATAATGCTATGAACAAAACTCAACTTATCCAACACATTGCCGACAATGCAGGCATCAACAAAACCCAAGCTACCGCAGCACTACAAGCTTTTGAAACAGCAGTGATTGACGAACTTGCCAACGGTGGCGAAGTCGCATTGATTGGTTTTGGCACATTCTCAGTCAAAGGACGTGCAGCCCGTACTGGTCGTAACCCAAAGACTGGTGAAGCCTTGCAAATTCAAGCCAGCAAAGTACCACACTTTAAGGCAGGTAAGGCTCTCAAAGACGCTGTTAAATAAACTTATAAATTGCTGTAAAAAAGCGTGTTACTTAAAGTGACACGCTTTTTTTAATGGAGATAAATCATGCAGAACAAAGCTATACCAAAATCCAAACTCATTCAGCTGATTCACATCGCAAAATCACAATTAGCCTTAGATGATGAGACCTACAGAGCTATGTTGTACAACAACACTGGTAAAGAGAGTTGTAAGACTATGACGATTGGTGAGCTAAAGAAAGTACTTGGTGACTTAAGACTAAAGGGTTTCAAAAGTACCAGCCCAAATCAAGCAGGTACACTGGCTCAAGCTGATGATAATCAATCAAAATTGATCAGGCATTTATGGCTATCACTACATGAACTTGGAGCAGTACGAAATCCTAGTGAAATTGCCCTTGCACGCTATGTTGAGCGACAAACAGGCGTATCAGCTTTACAATTTTTATCAACTGAACGTGCCAGCAAAGTGATTGAAGCATTGAAGCAATGGCAACAACGTGTTATCAAAGCTAAACAACACTTATCGTAATCCTAACCGCCTATACGGCGGTTTTTTTATGCCTAAATAAAAATCATCATCGCAATTTGTGCTAAATATCGTTAAAATGAAGCATATGTTTCAATAAATTAAAAGGAGACTTTATGTCAAAACGCAAACAAGGCATGTATAACCAACAAGCCGACCGCTTTTTCCAAGACTTAAGAGAAATAGGCGGTGACACCATTGCCGAATCATTAAATATTGATCCCCGTATTGCGAGTCAAGTCGCAAATAGCATCGCAAATCACCTTACAAAGCATTGGGGTGGCTCAATGTTTTATGTGACCAAGAATAATCCTTGGGAGCTGCATCAGCGTGATGTTAAGATTTGGGACGCATTCACAGGTAACAATCACCATGAATTAGTACAACGCTTTGGTTTATCCTTGCCGTACATTTACGAAATATTATCTCGTATGCGTAAGAACAATGGCGGTAAACAAAAAGACCTATTCGATTCAACTGAATAGGTCTCTAGTACCCATAAAAAGAAACATATTTATCTATTTCATACGATGCAATCTTATTACAAATTTTCCCACTCTTTCCCTATATGTCCCTTTCCTTCCCATCATTTATAACGCATTCTTTATATATTTATCTAGTGTGTGTTCAACATTTTCATATAAACACGGATAGACTACTCTGCAATATAATGATTTAATTCCAGAACTTATCGTATCAGATATCGAACAACCCCGATATTTTTATACGCAATTGTTACACCCAGAGAATTTACCGTTTTAGATCCTGATGGCTATGTGATCCGTGTAACAGACTGAAAGTTTGAAAATTTTAAACTCACTAACGAAAAGGAATTTTTAACCATGCTCAAATTTATTTTAACGGCTACTCTTTGTTTAGCCAGTCCATTATTAATGGCAAAAACCGTAAATAATCTTGGCGAAATCGAAAATCAGCTACAAGGCAAAGATATACAATGGGATTATGCCAAACATATGAATGGCGAAAGCCGTGACGGTTTTGCCAGTCTAAGCCGTGATAGCCGTCAGCAACAATCTATCACAACATTACTCAAGCTCATTGGGCATGATCCCGAGCTAAAACGTTTAAGTTTGTTGGGCGTCAAAGTATGGCAAGGACAACAATATATCGTGATTGCCTGTTCAAAAAAACAAACCATGAGCAACAAAGAACTCGCATCGCAACAAGCCTACGATGAATGTGATGCTGATTTAGCATTATTGACTTTGGCAGTCGTACAACAAGACCAACAAGGTCAATGGCAATTATTGGCAAAGCCTTATCAAGAACACTTTTCTGATGATATGTCACAAGACGATATTCAAAAATCTGCATTTGCCATCACCACTATCATTGAAGATGGATTGTTGATTGGACAACTTGATCGCTTTGATACCGCAGCGTATCAATTGAACGCCCAAACGCGTGCTTTTGGCGTGCGTTATAGCACCAGTACAGGCTATGCAGGAGGCGGTGCGAGCCGTCAAAATATCACTTTATTTGCCATGATTGATGGAGAGCTACGCCCAGTATTTTCAGATAGCAGTTATCAATATTCCGACATCGCTGGCAATTGGAACGAAGATGGCACACGCCAACACGATATTGAGCAAACTAACGTGATTTTTAGTATGTCAAAACAGCAACATAACGGCTTTTTTGATATTATTTCCCAACAACAAGGCAACCCAAAAAGTAAAACTGTGTTTCAATGGAATCCTAAGCTAAAGTATTATCAAGTCAAAAAATAGTGCAATATTATTCATGATAATTATGATACAATGAATTTCATTCATAATTATCTTGGTATAGCACATGCTCGAGTTACGTCATCTCAAAACATTACTGTCCTTGCGTGAGCATGGTTCATTGGTTGCTGTTGCTGATGATTTATGTTTGACACCATCGGCAATTTCACATCAGCTTAAAGAATTAGAACAATATTACGGTCATGAAATCGTCAATCGTCGTAGCCGTCCTGTGCAGTTTACCCCGATTGGCTTGCGTTTATTGCAATTGGCAGATGATATTTTACCGCAAATCCAAGCCAGCCAAGCGGATATTAGCCGTCTCATTCATGGTCAAACGGGGCGAATTATTTTTTCTTCTGAATGTCATAGCTGTTTTGATTGGCTCATGCCGTTACTCAATCAATATCGAACCCAATACCCTGATGTAGATTTGGATTTTAATGCAGGTTTTGAGTCCAATCCGCATGAATTATTACAAATGGGTGAATTTGATTTATTAATTACCGCTGATCCGATTGAACTCAAAGATATTGAATATTTTCCCATCTTTGAGTATGAATCACGTTTGGTATTCAGTTCAACACACCCGCTAAATCGTAAAACAGATATTCAAGCTACTGATTTGGCGGAAGAAACCTTGATTTGCTATCCTGTCGATAAACACCGCCTAGACATCATGGCAAAGCTCTTTATTCCTGCTAACCTACAGCCTAAAGCAATTCGTACCACCGACTTCACCCCGATGCTGATTCAGTTGGTGGCGAGCAATCGTGGCTTTACTGCCCTACCTGATTGGGTCGCTTACGAGTATGAACAAAAAGGTTGGGTCACGTCCAAGCGTTTGACTTGCGTGAGCCCACAAGGTTTACGTCGTACGCTTTACGCTGGCTATCGTGTCATGGAAAAGGACAAATCTTATTTTGTCGGTTTTTTAAATCAACTTGAAAAATTTTCTAAACAACGTCGAGATTATTATACCAAATAATCAATAACTTATAAAATAATTGAATGATTTGTGGGCAAAGATGCCCACTCTACAGTTTTTAAATCATATTATTTCAATAAAACAAATCATTTCAAACCGAACCCAAATTATTTAGAAAGCATATTTTGTAATGCCAATTGAATCGGTTTATAACTACGACGATGTTCAGGCAATACGCCATGCTCAGCGATTGCTTGTAAATGTGCTTTGGTTGGATAGCCATTGTGTTTGGCAAAACCATACTGCGGATGGGTTTGATCCAAATTTTGCATTTGTCGATCACGGGCGACTTTTGCCAAGATACTTGCTGCACTAATTTCGGCATGCAAGGCATCGCCACCGACCACCGCTTCACACGGCAAAGTCATACTTTTTGGAGTTTTATTACCATCAATCAACACTTTATCTGGCGTAATACTCAAACCATCCACCGCACGCTGCATGGCGAGTAAACTGGCATTCAAAATATTTAGCTCATCGATTTCTTGATGACTGGCTTCGGCAATGCACCAAGCCAAGGCTTTTTGCTGAATTTCAATAAATAACTGTTCACGTTTTTTAGCTGATAATTTTTTGGAATCATTTAATCCAACAATCGGTTGTGCTGGATCTAAAATCACTGCTGCCGCAACCACTGAACCAATCAAAGGACCACGCCCAGCTTCATCTACGCCAGCGATGCGTTGCTCGTTTTGTTGAATATTTAATGTATCAGACATCTATTGTTCTCGATATTTCAAACTTGGATTTACTTAATAGAAAAAATAAAGGGCATAATGACTATACCCTTATCATTTATTTTAAGCTGAATAACCTAATTATCTTACAAACTTACCATAACATGCCGTGAGTGTCTTTTGCACTGCTGTGCTAACGATTTGTGCACGTGCGTTTGGATCAATCGCTGCTTGAGTCAAATCCACCACCGTTACACTTTGTGGTGCATATTCTGTTACGCAACCGCAAATATTGTTTTCAACTTGGGTTTGCTGTTGGGGTGTCATTGCCAAAGCAACGGTGCGAAACGTATTATTATTACGCAATTGTGTACGGCATTGAGCATCTACTGCATATTTAAATACATTCATGCCAATCTCTGTCGCTGTACCAGCAGCACTTGCAGCATCTATGCCTGAAGTACCTGTACCTGTGGTTGCACAAGCAGTCAAAGTCATTGTCGCGGCAGTGGTAAATGCCAAAGCAAATTTTTTCATGTCTCACCTACGAATATCGGACATCATTCAATAATTAAGGGTATTATGCTACAACGAAATTTTATTGCAATGTCATTATCTCTGTTTTTATCATGATAGACACTGAATAAATCACTAACAGCTTTTTACTCAATAACTTAGCTTATGACCGCACGTGAAAAGATTAGACCAAAATCCCAAACTACATTACAATGCATCATCTCCAACCAACTTTACAATCATTATTTTCATCTATGTCAAAATTTACCATTGCAACTGCGGTGATGTTTGAACAAGATATCAAAAAAAGCCGTTTTCAAGCTTTTGCTGTGCCTGTTGCCAATGGACAAGAGGTCAAAGCCTATCTTACTGCTCAACATGACCCTACCACAACCCATCAATGTTGGGCATGGAAAATTGGGCATGATGTCCGTTTTAATGATGATGGCGAACCGACAGGCACAGCAGGACGACCGATTTTGGCAAGCATTGAAGGTAACGATTTGACTAATGTATTGGTATTGGTAAACCGTTGGTTTGGTGGTGTAAAACTTGGCACAGGTGGCTTGGTGCGTGCATATGGTGGTTGTGCAGGACAAGCTTTATTACTGGCAGAAAAAATTGAACTCATTGCTACGCAGGCAGTCAGTTTGCATTGTTTATTTAATGAATGGGCAGTGCTAACTTATCAGCTCAAACAATGGCAAATCGAGTTTGTGGAGCAATATACTCATGATGGCGTACAGGTCGAATGTCAGGTCAAAGCCGATCAACTGCAAGCCTTGGCGGATTTTTTACAAGATTTGACCCGTGGACGTGAACAATTAAAATTATTGGATGATTGACCAAACATGACATCTGACGATCCTTTACTCAAATATCGTGAGCAACATAAACATCGCTTAAACTATATGCCGTGGTTATATTGGACGCTCAAACCAAAACATAAAGCATGGGCAATGGCTTGGCAAAATGACTATCAAAATTATTTACGTGAGATGGAAGATATTGAGATCGGAGAGCATTGTTTTATTTCGCCTTTAGCACATATTTTTGCTGAACCCAATCGTAAAATCGTGATTGGGGATCACTGCTTTATCGCTGCCGATTGTGTATTACACGGCCCTTTGCAGATTGGCAATGAAGTGGCAATCAATCATCATTGTACGCTAGATGGTGGACGCAAAGGCATTGTGCTGAGCAATCAAGTACGTATGGCAGCCTATTGTAAGCTGTATGCGTTTAACCATGGTATTCATATCGATAGCCCGATTTATCAACAAGCAGTCACATCCAAAGGTATTTATATTGGCAAAGACGTTTGGCTTGGTGCAAATGTCGGTATCGTCGATGGGGTCAATATTGGCAATCATGCTGTGGTTGGTATGAATAGCCTCGTCTCTAAAGATGTAGATGATTTTATGATTGTTGCAGGCAATCCAGCTCAAATTATTGGTGATCGACGCAATAAATAACCAAAAGCATTGTTTTGTTGCATTTACTGTCATGTTTATGTCATATAAGTCATTGATCAAATAAATAACTATATGATTTTAATCAATTTTGTAGTTATCCAAAGTTATCCATAAAACCTGTGGATAACTCTGTTTATAAGCTTTTTATAACCTTGTGTTTCCGTGCCTCAAGGCGGTTTGGTTAAAAAATAATCTACACAAAAATACCGCAAATACAATCTGCGGTATTGATTTTTATATCAGCATTTTTATCATTTCACGATTGCCATAGCAAAACCATCATAGCCTTTACTGCCTACTGTTTGTAAAGCAGTACATGATGCCAGACTTGGATGCTGACCCAACATCGGCATAAGCTCACGCAGACCAGTCATGGTTGGCTTGGTATTATCGAGATTGACCAACTCCCCTGCACGCACTACATTATCAAATAATAAGATCGTACCTGAACGAGAAAACTTTAAACACAGCTCAAGATATTGTGGATAGCTTTGTTTGTCTGCATCAATAAAAACAAAATCAAAAGCAGCTGTATCTTCAGGTAAATCTAATAATACTTGTGCAGCTGCACCAACACGTACATCAATCTGTTCACTAAACCCTGCACGACGGATATTTTCTTTGGCGATTTCAGCATGACCTGGTCGCCCTTCAATAGTCAAAATGTATGCATCTTGCGGTAAGTGCTGTGCCATGTAGATACTGCTATAACCTGCAAATGTACCTAGCTCTAATATACGTTTGCTTTGGCTGATTTGTAGTAACATGGCAAGCAATTTGCCTTGATTGTTCGCAACGTGTAAATGACTCGGCAAACCTTGTTGTTCGGTATAATCTAAAGTTTGTTGTAAAGTGCTGTCGTTGAGCTGTAGGCTTTGCTCAAAAAAATCATCCACTGCTGTCCATAATGGCTGTAAGTCTTGTGTGGCTTGCTCGCTCATGGGGCTATTACTCAGTATCACATCATAAAAAGGAAGTATAGTGTAGCGATAATCAAAGCCAAAAACCAGTTGATACATAACCATACAAATAAAATTCAGTAATAATTAGGGCGTGTTGACAATTAACGTAAATTGATTATTGTTGCAGCCAGATAGATATTAGCAGCAAAAGATTCATCGG
>NZ_JBHFHK010000061.1:0-13295 GCF_041928215.1 Hubeiibacter jixunmingi
TTTAGTGAAATGACTTTTATTTAGGAAATTTTTATGAGTACACTTCGTATTGCCATTTTAGGGGCAGGCGGTCGTATGGGGCGAACCTTAATCCAAGCCGTACAACAAGCCGAACATCAATTGTCATCTGCTGTGGTTGAGCCAAGTAGCAGTTTGATCGGTAGCGATGCAGGCGAAATGGTCGGTATCGGTAAACTGAACGTTGCGATTGTAGATAATATCCAAGCGGCTTTGGCTTGTAGTGATGTGGTCATTGATTTTACTGCACCGAGTGCCACCGAACAGCATCTTAAGGCTTGTCGTGATGCAGGTGTGCCGATTGTGATTGGTACAACGGGATTGAATGATGCGCAAAAGCAATTGTTGGATGACGTGTCTAAAGACATTGCCGTGGTGTATGCCGCCAATTATTCAGTTGGTGTCAATGTGTCGATTAAACTATTAGAATTGGCTGCCAAAGCTTTTGGTGATAGCGTAGATATTGAAATCGTAGAAGCCCATCACCGTCACAAAGTCGATGCACCATCAGGTACGGCATTGATGATGGGTGAAGCAGTTGCTGATACTTTAGGGCGGGATTTAAAACAAGTCGCCGTCTATGGTCGTGAAGGGCATACTGGGGCGAGAGATCGTCAGACTATTGGTTTTGAAACTATCCGTGGTGGTGATATTGTTGGTGAGCATACCGTGATGTTTATCGGTGAAGGCGAGCGTGTCGAAGTCAAACACATGGCGACCAGTCGTATGAATTTTGCCAGTGGTGCAGTGCGTGCGGCAGCGTGGGTAACACAGCAAAAAGCAGGACGTTATGACATGATTGATGTGTTGGGTTTATAGTTTTTAAATCTAGATATTTAAACCAATCGAGATGCCATATTTAATATGGCATTTTTTAATTTTGACTTTTCTTAACTCATATCCCAATCCTTGTGATGTTCTTGTTTAATAAAAAATATTTAGATATTGTTTAAATAATATTCATAATGCAATTGCAAAAAGTCGCTGTGCGATTTAGCATAAGCTACTTTTTTTATTCGATTTTGTAGGTGTATGATGACCACAAATCAGCAACCGCAAGGACGCTATAACCTTTTCACTGCCTTGGCAATGATTGTCGGTATTGTGATTGGTTCAGGTATTTTTTTCAAAGCAGATGATGTTTTAAAATACACAGGGGGCAATATTTGGCTCGGTGTCGTGGTATTTACCCTCGCAGCCTTTGCTATTATCTTCGGTTCATTGGCATTTGCCGAACTTGCCAAGCGTAGTGACAGCCATGGTGGTTTGATTGGCTATGCCGATGAATTTATTAGCCCACACTTCTCTACTGTTATTGGTTGGTTCCAAACATTTTTATATTTCCCAACACTTTGTGCAATTATCGCTTGGGTGGTGGGTATGTTTTTCACACTATTATTCGGTATGCAAGATGCCAGTTTTGAGCTACAGATTGGTATTGGTTTAGTGTGGTTAGTGTCGTTGTACGCACTCAATATCTTTTCGGCACGTTTGGCAGGTAAATTCCAAGTTTTATCGACCATTATCAAGCTTATTCCATTATTTGTGATTGGTTTATTGACCTTTTTTAAAGGTGATTTTTCAAATTTCTTTACCACACCACAATTAAGTAATATTGAGCCTGTAGTCGGCTTGGCTTGGTTGGGTGCGGTAGGTCCAATTGCTTTTGCTTTTGATGGCTGGGTGGTATCCACCAGTATTTCAGGTGAAATCAAAAATTCTAAACGCAACTTACCGATTGCATTGGTGGTTGCACCATTGCTGATTTTAGTCGGTTATCTGATTTACTTTGTGGGCTTATCGAGTTATTTGGGGGCAGAAAAAGTATTAGAATTGGGTAATGACAGTGTCGGTTTTGCAGCAAGTCAATTGTTCGGTGAAACAGCGGGTAAAGCTTTATTGGCATTTGTGGTGATTTCGGTGATGGGAACGCTAAATGGTCTTGTATTAGGCTTTATTCGTTTGCCTTACTCATTGGCGTTAAGCGGTCGCATTCCTTTTGCCAAAGCATTGAGTGAAGTGTCGCCAACCTATCAGATTCCATTAAAATCTGCTGCATTGACCTTTGGTTTATCATTATTGTGGTTATTCATTCATTACATCACCACCAAAACTGAAATCTTAGGCAAGATGGATATTTCAGAAATCTCTGTCGTTGTCAGCTACATGCTATATATGGTTTTTTATTATACTGTATTCAAAATGTGGCGTAATGGCGTGATCAAAAATGCATTCTTTGGTGTGATTGTGCCGATTTTTGCGTCTTTAGGTTCTGCGTTTATTTTCTTTGGTGGTATGCAAAATCCAATGTTCCTCACGGTATGTATTCCTGTGTGTTTATTGGTTTTAGGTTCAGCTTATTTTTATAGTAAAAATAAAGTCGCTTAACGTATAAAGCCTAAAAAAACCAGCGTAATCATTTAGATTTGCTGGTTTTTTTATTTTTAAATGGTGATGGATGAAAGATTAACTATTGGCTCTACCTTTGATTGGCGGTAGATAAGCCAGTCCTTGCTCGCACTGTTGCCATATACGACTTGGCAAACGATAACGATCTGCCTTATCCAAATCCAATTCACTGATGATTTGATCGGTCTGTTCTGATTCAATCAAATGCACCAAATCAGGATTAATCAAAACAATCTTACCCAAGGCAATAAATTCCGCCCAACCTGTATTGAGTGCATCAACAATCTGTTCTGCTGTAAATAATGTGCCTACGCCAATTAAAGGTAATTTTCCTTCCAAACGTTGGTGAATCAATTCAATACGGGTCAAATTAGTGTCCGCACCACGACGCACGTTATGATAAAATCCATGCAAAGAAATATGTAAATACTGCAAAGGTTTTTGTTTTAAAGCATCAACCAAAGCAAAACTATCCGTCATAGTAATCCCATTTTCACCCTCTTCTTCAGGTGAAAAACGATAACCAATAATAAAATCATCACGTTGATGTTTTTGCTTGATCGCCACCACCGCATCAACAATCGCCAATGGAAAACGCAGACGATTTTCTACACTGCCACCCCATTGATCTTGGCGTTGATTGGTTTTTGCTGAGAAAAATTGTTGAATCAAATAGCCATTTGCACCATGAATTTCTACCCCATCAAATCCTGCTTGAATCGCTAAATCTGTGGCATTCGCAAAATCAGCAATCACTTGTTGGATTTCATTTTCAGTCAAAGCCATTGAGCCTGACTCGGCATGATTTGACGGGGCTTTTTTGTTTAAATCACCGATCAATTCTTGCTTGGCTTGTATGCCACCATGATGCAATTGCAAAATGGCTTTTGCACCTTGCTGATGAGCGATAGTAGCAACTTCTTTTAAACTGGGTAAATCTTGTCCACTCATTGCGGTTGGCTGACCTGCAAAGGCTTTACCTTCAGCTGAAACCAAGGTCGCAGCAGAGATAAACAGACCAAAGCCCTCAAAACGATTTTGTAAAAAATCACGCTCTTCTTGGCTAATACTGCCGTCATCATTAGATGCAAAGTGCGTCATTGGTGCGACCACTAGACGATTTTTTATCGTTACACCATTATTGAGCGTAAAGGGTTGAAATAATGCTGTAAATTTTGCGTTCATTTTTTACCTATATTGATACGATACGATATTTTTATTCTAGTCGAAATATAAGTATTGATTTGGATGTTTTATGTATAAAATCGTCATAAAAATTTAAGCCATGTTGATTTGAATCCGCACGGCTTAAACCTCATCAATTAAGCACTGGTCATTGAGCCTAATACTCGAAAACCATTTGCCCCTGTCACCGCAGGTAAATTGCCTGATAATTGCTGACAATAACGCATCGCCAACCACGCAAAAGCCGTCGCCTCTACCCAAGTCGGTGATAAACCTAGGGCTTCTGTGGTCTGTACGCTCCATTCATGTTTACGCAAACGCCAACGCAATTGCTCTAACAAATGGCTATTGTACGCACCACCACCACAAACATAGACTTCACCTGTAGGCATCTCGTCTTTGGCACGGTAGATGGCTTTTTTGATGGCACGTGTGGTGAGTTTCATCAATGTGGCTTGTACATTTTCTGGCATATCTTCTAGTTCATCATATTCCGAATCGTTACGCCAATCACTAATTTGTTCTTCCAACCATTCCAAATTAAAATCTTCTCGCCCTGTACTTTTTGGCGGTTCTTTACTGAAAAATTCATGGGCTTGCAAGCGTTCTAACAATGGACGTATCGGCTGTCCATAGGCTGCCCAGTCGCCATTTTCATCATAAGGCTGTCCTGTATAACGCTGACACCACGCATCCATCAAAATATTGGCAGGACCTGTATCAAAGCCTGAGATTTTATCCGCTTGACCTGCTGGCAATAAGGTCACATTGGCAATACCGCCCAAATTTAAAATCACACGGTGAATACTATCATGTTGGAATAACACTTGATGAAAAGCAGGCACTAAAGGTGCGCCTTGTCCACCTGCTGCCAAGTCACGACTACGGAAATCATGTACCACAGGCAGACCTGTCATTTCAGCAATCAGATTAGCATCACCGATTTGTAGGCTAAAGCCATTTTCGGGACGATGACGAATGGTCTGACCGTGCGAGCCGATGGCTTTAATTTGATTTTTATCCAGTTGATGCTGTTCGATAAGTTGATTAATCCCTTCACCGATCATTTTACCCAATGCCACATGTGCCAAGCCCATACGATCAATTTCATTGTCATCTGGTAGGGTCAATGCCATCAGTTGCGTACGCAAGTCTTCATCAAAACTCATCGTTAGGCTAGCGTGTATTTTCAACGGTTCAAACGATACCGCCACGATATCCAGCCCATCAATACTGGTGCCTGTCATCACGCCAATATAAATATCCACCATCAGTAAATTTTAACCTAAACAGCCTAGAAAATGTTAGTATATCGCAATGAGCCAAAAAGTGTATGAGATTATGTTATGACAAATTCTTTCTCTAGTAATTTATCTGCCGAACAGCAATTGGAATTAATCCAGCGTGGTACACACGAGATTATCTCGGAAGAAGATTTATTAAAAAAGCTAAAGCTTGGTCGTCCTCTAAAAATTAAAGCAGGCTTTGACCCGACTGCGCCTGATTTGCATTTTGGTCACACGGTATTAATTAATAAACTTAAAGTGTTCCAAGACTTAGGACATGAAGTTTTATTTTTGATTGGTGATTATACTGCGATGATTGGCGACCCGACGGGCAAAAGTGCTACTCGTCCGCCATTGTCACGTGAGCAAATCGAACAAAATGCCAAAACTTATCAAGAACAAGTATTTAAAATCCTTGATCCTGTCAAAACCAAAGTGGTTTTTAACTCTGAATGGTTTAAAGAAAAAACCGCAGCCGATTTGATTCAGCTTGCCAGTCAGCAAACGGTAGCACGAATGTTGGAACGTGATGATTTTACCAAGCGTTATCAATCTAATCAGCCGATTGCCATTCATGAATTTTTGTATCCATTGGTACAAGGTTATGACTCGATTGCCATGCAAGCCGATGTGGAATTGGGCGGTACTGACCAAACCTTTAACTTGTTGATGGGTCGCACTTTGCAATCCCGTTATGGGCAAGAGCCACAAGTCTGCATCACTGTGCCGATTTTGGAAGGTTTGGACGGCGTGAATAAAATGTCTAAATCTTTGGGCAATTATATTGGCGTGATGGACAGTGCTGGTGCAATGTACCAAAAAATTCTTTCTATGCCTGACAGTCTAATCGAGCGTTATTTTGAATTATTAAGTTTTAAATCAATGCCTGAAATCGAGCAACTGTTGCAAGAGATGAAAGACGGTCGCAATCCACAAGAAATCAAACGTATTTTGGCTTTGGAATTGATTGAGCGTTTCCATGATAAAGACGCTGCGGAAAATGCCCATAAATCAGCAGGTAACCGTATTGTCGATGGCGAAATCCCTGACGATATTCCAGAAGTCACGATTGCTCGTGGTGAATACGGTGGTGAAGTGTTTATCAATTCGATTTTGCGTACTGCCAATTTGGTGAAAAACGCTGCCCAAGCCAAAGATGCTGTAGCACGTGGTGCGGTGAAAGTCGATCAACAAGTGATTGATGCCAGCTTTAGTGTCAAAGACAATTGTACTTTGATTATCCAAGCAGGTAAAAAAGCGATTGCGAAAGTGACTTTTGTTGATTAATTTGATATTAAAATAACCCTATTCTCAACTTAAAAACGTAAGGTGCTAATTTTATTGCCCCCTCCCTAGCCCTCCCCCTAAGGGAGAGGGAACTCCCCTCCCTCAGGGAGGGGTTGGGGGAGGGTGTTGAGAATGGCGTATTAAAATATTTATTTTAATCCAAAGAAGACCGCTAAACAGTGGTCTTTTTTATTGCAGAATTGTCAAAAAAATCATTCCCAAAAAACCAATTTAATGTTATGTTAAAAGTGTAGGATAAACACATTTTCGTTTAAAAAAAATCTTAATTCTACATCTCGTTAGGAGAAAATATCATGGCTTATCGTCACATCGTTGTTACCATTGATGGTTCAGAAACAGCACTTGCTGCAGTAAAACAAGCGGCTACCCTTGCTAAAGCTTTTGATAGTAAAGTTACTGCGATTTACGTATTAACTGCCGAGCCGATTTTGGGTGCAGAGTTTATGACTTTGGATGCAATGCAAGAAGAATATTTGAGCGAAATCCGTGAAAAAGCCCAACAGGATTTAAAACAAGCTGAACAACTTTTTGCTGAACAAGGCATTAGCATCGACTCTAAGATTTGCGAAGGCTTTCCAGTGCATCATGAAATCGTAGAAAGTGCCAAAACGCTTGATGCTGATTTGATCGTGATGGGTTCACATGGCCGTAAAGGCTTTAAAAAATTAGTTCTAGGTAGTGTGGCTCAAAGCGTTCTCGGTGAATCACACATTCCTGTATTGGTGGTGCGTGGCTAATTCATACGATTTTCATCGCTCATCATTCTGATTTTCAAAAGCGTAGCACTCTGGTGTTACGCTTTTTTTTAAATTCATTTTTCGCCATTTTTCATGAACAATCGTTACTTGATAACGTGAGTTCGGAATAAGTTTAAATGTAAGTGTTTGATTTTATGTAAAATTTTTAATTCGAATGTAGGGTGCGTCTTACGCACTTTCAGAAAACGGCATTAAAATGGTGCGTGTGACGCACCCTACTTCTTTAATATCATATAATTACAACAAAAAAATACCTTTTAAAACCGAACTCACATTTGATAAAAATTCACCTGCTTTTTGCAGGATAAATAAATTTAAACTTGAGCAAATTAGTTATAGTTATCCATAAAGTTTTCCATAGACTTATCCACAATTTAAATTTATAAAATTAAAAGAATTTTTGTCTACAGCATTAAACTTATCCCAATCCAGCTTTTGCGATTTTTTCTACGTATCATCTTTGTGCTAAAGCCAATCTTTTCGTGTGTACACGTATTTTTAAATTTAAATTTTTTTCTAACAAAAAGTCATTTATCAAAACTTAAAACTCGATAAAAAATAGGCTATAATGGTCGTTTTTATTTAAATTGCCGATTCAAAGGCAAAATATTGGAATTTTGCGATGACACAGCACAACGCACAGCCTGTCGTAGGCATCATCATGGGTTCACAATCTGATTGGGCAACCATGCAACACACCGCTACTATGCTAGAACAGCTTGGCGTGGCTTTTGAAGCAGAAGTGGTATCTGCTCACCGCACGCCAGACCGTTTGTTTGAATATGCAGAGCAAGCGCGTGACCGTGGTATTCAAGTGATTATCGCTGGTGCAGGCGGTGCAGCACATCTACCAGGTATGTGTGCAGCAAAAACTGATTTGCCTGTATTGGGTGTGCCAGTAAAATCATCGATTTTGAACGGTGTAGATTCTCTACTTTCAATCGTGCAAATGCCAGCAGGAATTGCGGTGGGAACACTTGCCATCGGTGAAGCGGGTGCAAAAAATGCGGGACTACTGGCAGCTCAAATCATTGCACTACAAGATGCAAATGTGGCTGCTAAAGTACAAGAATTCCGTTTGGCACAAACGCAAAAGGTGTCACAAAACAATATTCCAGGGCAGGCGTAAAGTCTGCTTTTTTGATTAGATTTTTGCGTAATCCATTTTCTAATCGTCTTGTGAAAATCTGAAATGTAATTAAAGTTTTTCACATTACAAGACAAAGGATGAGCAAGAATAGCAACAGATTTTGAGAGTTAAGGCAAAGCACATGGCATATCAGCGTATTGGTATTTTTGGTGGTGGACAATTGGGTCGTATGATGGCTCAAGCGGCACTGCCTTTGGGTGTTCAATGTAGTTTTTTTGAAGGGCAAAAAGACTGTCCGTCAGCAACATTAGGACAAGTGTTTTTGAGCGACTCGCAGCTCAATGAATTTATGCAGTCGGCTGATGTATTTAGCTTGGAATTTGAAAATACGCCGTTGGCAGATGTCGATATTTTGACGCAGCAGCACACGCTATATCCACCACGCCAAGCCCTTGCCACTGCACAAAATCGCTTGTCAGAAAAAGCCTTATTTGATGAACTGAATATTCCAGTTGCACCTTATCGTGCTGTAAGCAGTGAACAAGAATTAAGCCAAGCTGTAAGCGACTTAGGTTTGCCAATTGTACTAAAAACTGCCATGGGTGGTTATGATGGCAAAGGACAATTTGTGTTGCGTGATGTGGCAGATGTCGGTACAGCATGGGCGGAGCTTGGTGCAGCAAAAAGTTTGATTGCAGAAAGTTTTGTAAAATTTAGCCGTGAAGTGTCGATTATCGCAGTGCGTGGGCAAGATGGCGAAGTGCGGACGTGGGATTTGGCGGAAAATCACCATCATCATGGCATTTTATCGCATTCCATCGTGCCTGCACCACATAGCCAAGACTTACAGCCTGTGGCGGAAGACTATATCACTCGCCTACTCAATCATTTGAATTATGTTGGTGTTTTGACTTTAGAATTGTTTGTCACCGAGCAAGGCTTGTATGCCAACGAGATGGCACCACGTGTGCATAATTCGGGGCATTGGTCGATTGAAGGTGCGGTATGTTCGCAGTTTGAAAATCATATCCGTGCTGTAGCAGGTTTGCCATTGGGTTCGACCGAAACCATTTGCCCAACGGTGATGGTCAATATCATCGGCAAGCATCCACAAAGCGATGCAGTATTAGCATTGCCAGCGACGCATTTGCATTTATATGGTAAAAGTGAACGTGCTGGACGTAAGCTTGGGCATATTACCATTTCACCAAAAGATGCCAAGCAATTGACTAAAATCTGCCAGCAGTTGGCAAACATCTTGCCTGAGCCTTTGGCTTTAACTGCTGATATGACGATTGATGTTTAAGTCGTTTCACGTGGAACAAAAGGACGTTTAGCGTCCTTTTTTGTTGGGTAAAATTTGCTATATTTGCTTGTTAAGATAGTTATAATAGCAACAACGATATTTTTTGCGTCCAAACATGAAAAAATCCTTACTGCTTATCTTCGGTACAATTTTATCGCTTGACGGCTTGATATTATTAGCAATGAATAAAGTAAAAAGCCAAAATCACCCTTAAAAAATGATTTTGGCTCAATTCAAATTATCGCTTCCGTATCAAACAATAATAAAAGCCATCGCCTTGTCCTTGTCGTGGCAACCATTGTCGCCCAAAGGCTTGCTCAATACTGCCAAATTCGCTTTGCTTGATTTCCACCGCATCGCTATTTTCAGCAAAAAAGGCTTGCATCTGCTCGACATTTTCCGCCTTTAAAATCGAACAAGTGATATAAAGCAAATAACCGCCCGATTTGATTTGCTGCCAAATATTTTTTAAAATATTTTTTTGTAATTCAACCGTTTGTGCTACATCTTCGCTTTTACGTAATAAACGAATATCAGGATGACGACGCAAAACGCCCGTTGCAGTACACGGTGCATCCAAAATTACCACATCGGCTAATTCAGGTGTTTGCCATGTGCTGGCATCAGCAATGTGCAAATCAAAATTTGAAGTTGGCAATTGCAAACGCTGTAAATTTTCGGTGATACGCTCAGCTCGTTTTTGTTCCAATTCCACCGCAAAAAGCTGTTTTGGTTGAGCAATTTCCAGTAAATGGGCAGTTTTCCCCCCTGGGGCTGCACAGGCATCAATCACAATTTTATCATTTAAATCAATCTGATGGCTTTGTAAAATCAAGCTTGCCAATTGTGCATGTTCATCTTGTACCGAAAACCAACCTTGCTCAAAACCGACCAATTTTGGAATCTGTACCGCTTGTTGCAAAATGATTGCCACTGGCGACAGCTCACCCAAACGATAATCAATCTCCGCTTCATCCAAAGCTTTGGCATAATCATCACGGCTAATCAAACGACTATTGATGCGTAAAGTCAGTGGTGCAGTGTGTTTTAATTGTTGGCTTAAGTCTTCAAATTGCTCTGCCCAATCGCGTTTTAGGCGTTTCGCCAACCAACTTGGTAAATTTTGCGATGCGTCCAGAGCCTGTGCCAGTGCTTCACGCTCACGCACCGCACGACGTAATATCGCATTGACCAAACCTGTAGCATGTGCCGAACCGAGTTGTTTTACTGCTTCTACTGTTTCATCAATACTGGCATGGTCGGCAATACGGGTCGCCAAAATCTGATATACACCAACATATAACGCCACTTCCACGGTTGGTTCTTCCACTTCTACCGACAGCAAAGGCAAAGTGATTTGCTTCAATGCAAACCAATGACGCAATACGCCATAACTAAGCTCATGAAATAAACCTTTGTCTTGTGGGGCAACGGCATTGAGATAATGCTCTTGCCATTGTGCCAAAGACTGCCCTGCTTGTACTTTTAACAGTAAATCAATCAGTTTGGCACGCAAATTCAGCTTGCTTAAATCTCGTCCTTTGGGCTGTGGGGCAATGCTTTCTGCCTTAGGTTGTTCTTTAAAATGTTTACGCCATGTTTGTTCATTACGTGGCTTTCTATCGCTATCTTGACGTGGATGGTTGCTTTTTCCACGTGGCGATTTTACGGATTTTTTCTCGTTTGTAGGCTGTTCTTTTTTGACATAAGGACGATTTAAACTGAGTTTCATGCCAACACCTGCCCAAGTTGAAGTTTTTGACTTTGGAAAATTTGCCCTGCATCCAATGGCTTACCGCCTGCCCATTGTAATTGCGTGAGTAAAATCAAGCTCTGCTCGCCACATTGCACTACTACGCCTTGTTTGGATAGCGCAACGATGGTCCCTACGGCTTTTTCATGATGATTTTCAGCGTGGAAAATTTCCGCCTGCCACACACGTACCGCCGTATTTTGGCTTTGTTGTGCTGGATTGTGTTGTGCTTTTTCCACATCGCTTAAGATATCAAAAAATGCCACTGGCACAGGATTAAAGGCACGAATATGACGATGGATTTGCTCAGCCGATTGTGTCCAGTCGATACGGGCTTCTTGCTTGGCAATTTTTTCCGCATAATTGGTTAGGCTTTCATCTTGCACTTGGCGTTTGGCTTGATAATCTTGCAAGCTTTGTTCATTTTCTAGCACTTTACAAATGGCTTTTGCCCCAAGCACTGCCAATTTATCATGCAAAGCAGTGGCATTGTCATTTTCGCTAATTTCACAACGCTCAATCAATAACATATCGCCCGTATCCAAGCCTTTTGCCATCTGCATAATGGTCACGCCCGACTCGGCATCACCTGCCAAAATCGCCCGTTGAATCGGTGCAGCCCCACGCCAACGTGGTAAAATCGATGCGTGAATATTGAGACAGCCGTATTTTGGCATGTCCAACACCGCTTGCGGTAAAATCAAGCCATAAGCTGCCACCACCATTACATCGGCGTTTAATGCTTTTAATTCTGCTTGTGCGGCAAGCCCTTGCTCAGTAGAGCTTTTAAAATTTTCGGGTTGATACACAGGCAAACCATGCTCAAGGGCAAGATTTTTCACAGGTGATGCGGTGAGTTTTTGTCCACGTCCTGCTTTGCGGTCGGGTTGGGTATAGACCGCAATAATCTCATGTTGGCCATCAATCAAGGCTTGTAAAGCGGTAGCGGCAAAATCAGGCGTACCTGCAAAAATAATTTTCAATGTTCGACTCAAAAATACAATGGCTTAGCGATATGATAACAAATTTTGCATAGGATAAAGGGCTTTTATCGTTTAAAATTTTGACAATTTATAATTATTGTTGTCTATCATGTCAAAAAAACCACTTTCTTTATTGCTTGCACCATTATTGGCGGTCAATCTCAATACCGCTTTATTGTCTGTCGTGGCGGTATCTAGTGCCGTTGTCATCACAGCTTGTAGCAGTAAAGCACCGCAACAGCAAGCCATTGCCAAAGGTAGTTTGGTGATTGCTTTGGGTGATTCTTTGACTTATGGTTATGGGGCAACGCCTGAGCAGGCTTATCCAAAATTGCTCACTGATTTAACAGGTTAGCAAGTGAAAAATGAAGGCATCAATGGTAATACCAGTGCCGATGTTTTACAGCGTATCGACGGCATCATTGCCCAACAGCCGGAATTGGTTTTGCTTGGGATTGGTGGTAATGATGTGTTGCGTCGTGTCGATTCGCAAACCACCATCAGCAATATCAATCAAAGCATTGAAAAGCTTAAACAAGCCAAAATTCCTGTGGTTTTGATTGCCGAGCCGCATTTTAGTGCCAGTGCATTATTAGGCAAGGCGAGTGATAATCCGATTTATAGCGAAATTGCCAAGTCGCATGATGTGCCATTATTTGATAAAGAATGGTCACGTATTCTGTCCGATAAAAATCTAAAATCCGATGAAATCCATGCCAATGCCAAAGGCTATCAACAATTTGCGGAAAATTTACAGCAGTTTTTAAAAGGGCAAGGCTATTTGAAATGATTATTTTTGATTACGTCCATTCTAAATACTCGCTATCATCTTCAAGCTGATACACCCAAACTGCACCAGCAGGGCAACTATCCGCAAAAAACCATATATCAAAATGTATAGGGTCTTTTTCTAAAGTATCCATTTTTGATTTTGGAAATTTATCTTTAAATAATTGAATTTGTTCATCAATCGAACCTGTTAAAAACACACCATTTTTAGCAAGTCTAAGCCACCCTTGTTGCATGGCATAGCCTATTACATCAAAAAATACCTGTTTTACAAATTCAAAATCAGCAGTATCCCCAAAAGGCTTGAATTGCTCACCATTATCTATATATGTCCACAGAGAAATAAAATCATGTGGGTCTTCATGATGATATTGAGCAACATCAATAATAGTATCTTGATAACTCATTTG
>NZ_JBHFHK010000062.1:0-11942 GCF_041928215.1 Hubeiibacter jixunmingi
GATGAATCTTTTGCTGCTAATATCTATCTGGCTGCAACAATAATCAATTTGCGTTAATTGTCAACACGCCCTAATATCTATCTGGCTGCAACAATAATCAATTTGCGTTAATTGTCAACACGCCCTAGCATAACATCACATGTTAGGCTATAAATATGAAGTATAACAGTAAGTTAAGCACTTACACTCTCAAAAAGATTATAAAATGCTTTTGTATCGACATTGACGCAACCAAAACTGCTTTGTTACTTGAAATAAACCGCAATACCATTACTCGTTAGTTTAGCATAAAAAGCCATGTGGATTTAATCTACTTGTATCAATCCCAATTCATTCACAAATATTCTGATTAGATGATGGTAAGGAATTTCTTTTCCAAAATTAAATATTGGCAATTCAGATTTTTGTAAAATTTTTAACCCAATTACTTGTAAAGATTGCCATTTTTGCTGAGTTAGCACATCAGATGATTGACACGCTTCAACACTAAATTTTTGAATAATATCAAGAAACGTCAAGAATTCATCACTATATTGATTGTCGCACATTAAAAAATCAAATTCATTCACCCAAGATTGATGATAATTTTCTAAGCAACGAAAATACATGTACAAATAAGGTATGCCATCATTTGAAAATTACCCCAAGCCCAATACTTGTTTTTGCTGTTGTATCTGCATATCAAATACGGACAATAGCATTAAAAATATATCAAAAGGCTGTTCTAACTCTTCAGGATCGATATCAATTTTAATCATTTTTTCATGCTAATTTTTTCAGTGATTTATTCAGCTAGTTTTGCTTTTTCCCGCCGTACTTTAAAAAAACTTTTTAGCATGGCTTGGCTTTCATCCGCCAAACAACCGCCAACAAATTCAAAATAATGATTATAAAAACCATCATTCAGCAATTGCCGACTACTCACCAACGACCCTGCTCTCGGCTCAAACGCCGCAAATACCACCCGAGCCACCCGAGCATGAATCAATGCTCCTACACATTGTGTACACGGCTCTAAAGTGACATATAGCGTACAATTTTCAGGCAAACGATAGTTTTGCAACTGCTGGCAAGCATGACGAATGGCTTGAATTTCCGCATGGGCAGTTGGGTCATGCGTGGCAATCGGACAGTTATAACCCATCGCCAATACTTGCCCATCATGCACCAATACTGCCCCTACAGGTACTTCGCCCAACTGCTCTGCCAATTGTGCTTGTTGCAATGCCAATCGCATAAAGTCCATATCTTCATCGGAAAATTCAGCAATCGGTTTTATGTCTTCAATTTGCAAAACCACAATATAACCACCTGAAAAAAATGCATTAAATCACGCCATAACGCTTGAGAACATCATTCCAACTTTTTACAGTTTGACTAACTGGCGGATAGCCGACAAAGGCATCTCGAATATGTTTGATTTGTCCAACTTGCCATTGTGGTTGTAGATCTTTATCGACCAATCTTGCTCGCACGCCTTCCACGAAGTCTGAATGCTGTACTTTCCACATTGAGATTTCATGTTCCAATTGAAACACTTCATCCCACGAACGCAAAGTTTTTGCCCATTGCCACAATAGCCACGTTAATGCAGCAGTGGTCGGTGAGCCGTGAGCCAAGTTTTCAGCGGCTTGTCTCAGCCAATCACTAGGGTGACTCATCAACTGACTAATCGCTTGATAATCTTGTAAAAAATCTTCGCCACGACAGGCTTGCTCAATGGTTTGTAAAGACTTTTGCAAAGGTCCAGCAGGTACAGGTCGATGTAAACTGTTCAACGTATCATCAATCGCACGAAAATCCCCTGCTGGATAATCATGCCATGCAATACTGGTCAAACGTTGCAATACCTGATCACGATTCCACGCACAAATATGTGTTGCCCAGCCGATACTGTACCCCCCTGCTGCGGTCATAATCGCCCCTGTCAAGCCGATAAACAAGCCAATCGTGCCACGATCAGCCAAAAAGCGAGTACCCCCTGCATCAGGATATAAACCAATATTGATTTCAGGCATGGCAAGGCGAGATTGCGGTGTGACTAAGCGAAATGGCGATGCCATAAATAAGCCCAAACCACCACCCATCACAAAGCCCTCACCCCATACCACTACAGGCTTAGCATAATGATGCAATAGTTTATCTAAAGCATATTCTTGGCTAAAAAACTGCTCGGCTGCGACAATATTATTTGCCAAAATATGCTGTCTTAAAGCACGTACATCACCGCCTGCACAAAAGGCTTTGGGCGTAGTGGAATCAAACCAAATGGCACGCACATCTTCGCGATGATGCAAATGCTCAAACATAGAGTGTAATGCTAATGTAATGTCTGCATCCAGTGCGTGCAAGGCTTTGGGGCGATTTAGACGAACCGCCCACCAGCCGTTACCCAAATTTTCTAATAAAATATCGGGATGTTGAATATAATCCATGTTCATTTTGATCGATCCTAGTACGGCAATCCAAGCTGTTTAATATGAAAATTGAAAATACATTGAAAATCAGCTAAATTGCCAATTGATCGGTGTGAGCCCTTGTTCAGTCAAATATTGATTGGTTTTTGAAAATACTTTACAACCAAAGAAGCCACCACGGTTGGCTGCTAATGGCGATGGATGAGCTGCTTTCAATACCAAGTGTTTACTCTCATCGATATATTGCCCTTTGCGTTGTGCATACGCCCCCCACAAAATAAATACCACACCGCTACGTTGTTGATTAATCACATCAATCACCGCATCGGTAAACTGCTCCCAGCCACGACGTTGATGCGATGCAGCTTGTCCTTGCTCTACAGTCAATACACTGTTGAGCAATAATACGCCTTGTTGCGACCAAGCGGATAAATCGCCATGATTTGGCATAGTCAAACCCAAATCGGTTTTGATTTCATGATAAATATTGCGTAATGATGGCGGTAAATCTACACCACGATTGACCGAAAAGCTTAGACCATTGGCTTGACCAAAACCATGGTAAGGATCTTGCCCCAAAATAACCACTTTTACTGCATCTAAAGGCACTTCATTTAATGCCCTAAAAATTTGTGCATTAGGTGGAAAAATGGTTTTACTCTGTTCATGCTCTGCTTTTAAAAAAGCACGTAAATCATTCATGGTCTGACTGGTCAGTGCTTTTGCAAGCGGATATTTCCAACTGTCATCAAGCTTTACCCGAGCGAGTTGCGCTTGTGCTTGTTCGTCCAAATCTAACGTATCTAGAAGTGATGGATTTACGATATGTTCAGTCATTGCTGTCCTTAAATCATTTTAACATTTACAGTAAACTGTTAACCTGCAAGCTCACTTGCGGATTTTGGAATGGTGTGCCATCTTTCAATTGTTGATATAGCGTTGGGATTGACCACTCTGCCTGAATTTGTTCAGAAAATTCGATACTGTCTAAACTCAATTGTCCCATATGTGGGTTATCGACATCTTCAGCAAAACATTGTGCATAGCCCGTGTCGGTTTCATGCACGATCACTGAGTGTACGCTGATTTCACCTTCACCATTATTCATTTGCGTATTATTCAACACTGCACGAACAAGGTAGAAAAATACCCGTGAAAATTGCTCTGCTGATGGAGATACTGGCAACGCAATCCATCTGGCACTGAATTTTTGGCACGCGTCGATATACTCAGCATCGTCCTTAGACCAATAGGTAATGGCATGATCAAAGCTATCAATCAAATCTTTAATCACGCCTTTCATCAAGCCGAAATCATAGACCATCTGCCCATGATCCAAACGGTTGGCTTGTAACAATACTTCGACTTTATAACTGTGACCATGCAATGAACGCTTGCAACGGTCAGAGCTGCAATTGCGTACAATATGTGCATTTTCAAATTTGAATAATTTACGAATTAGCATAGCCAACCTGCCAAATAAATAATACTTAAGTATAAATCAACTTAGCCAAACAACGCAAACCGAAGCAATCGATCATCACCATCATGCTTCTGTGCTTGGCTGATTTTGCTCATGCTGTCGCAACAATTTGCTTACCCATAATATCAAAAATAAAATCGGAATCGATAATAAAGCCGTCATCAAAAAGAAGTTCGGATAACCAATACTATCAACGATTTTACCCGAATAACCGCCAACAATTTTTGGTGTTAAAGTCATTAATGAGCTGAAAATCGCATATTGTACCGCAGTAAAAGAAACATTAGTCAAACTGGATAAAAAGGCAATAAATACTGCACCTGCTAAACCTGATGCCAAATTATCTAAAATAATCGCTGCATATAACCAAAATACGCTATATTCTTTAACGACTTTACCTTTGATGGTATATTCTTCTTTATCACTATTGATTAATGGTAAAGGTTCAATAAAATTATCCAGTTTATAACTATTAGCTTGTGCCAATAATTGATATTGCTGCTGATGTTTTAAATCTACGCCGTCTTGCTGATAACTGGCTAAAATCGTTTTTGTTGCAGATTTTGATAAATCATCAGCAGTAATTGCTGTACTAAATTTACCATCTTTATCAATTTTGGCATCATAATTTTTGCCATCTAGATTTAGTTTAACCACCGATTTATCTTTATTGCTAATTTGCTGTTCAGATAATCCTAAAATTTGCCCTTCAACCACCACACTTTGTTTTAATTCATTACTATCTAACTGATTATCACGACTGATTGGCAATAATTGCATTTGTACAGTTTGCCCTGCTTGTTGATGCAAATATGGCAACTCACGACTAATTACCAGCTCTGGTCGATTAGCATAAGCCACTGTAGTGCTAATATTTTGATTTTGCAATAAAAGCTGACTTGGCACATTAACTTTCCATGCCCCGACCTCATCGGTTTTTGCAATAAATTGTTGATTACCAATATTGACTGTGACATCCGTTGTTGTTGTGCCTGATTTCACCAAACCAATAAAAATCAAATTAGTGGTACTCATTAAAACTGCACCCAATAACATCATTTTCATAATATTAAAACGTTGCGATAATAATCCACCCAAAAAACCACCAACTAAAGCAAAAATCACACCATAAGTTTTTACCGCAGTGGCGATTTGCTCTTTGGTAAAATTCATATCTTGGTAAAAGACATTAGAGATTACGCCAGCGACAATATCCGATACACGATAAAAACCAATCATTAATAATAAAACCAATGCCAGCTTTAAACCATAACGCTGAAAAAAATCTTTAATCGGTGCAACCCAAATTTCCACCGCCATTTGTTTATTCACTACACCGAGTTTAACCAAAATCGTCCCGACAACTACAGCACTAATAATCGAAACAATAAAACGGACTGCCTCTAAACCAAATGATAATAACGGATCGGTTACAGCAAATTTTTCAAATGTTTCACCCACATAAATAAAACTCAAAACAAAACCAGCAACAGCAAAAATAAATACCGCCACCAAACGCAAATAATCTACTTTATGATAATCTTTATATATTCTTTGTACTTGTGGCTCTCGTATTACCAATGTGGTAATAATCCCCACCAGCATCGTCGCAGCCATAATAAAATACGTGGTTTGCCATGCGGTGTAAATATAATTACCCTTGGCTGTCCCCAATGCGGCAGCGATAAATAATGCCCCAGCTCCTGCCACAATCATACCGATACGATAGCCTGCATTATAGGTCGATGCCAGTACCGCTTGCATTTCTTTTTCAGCCAATTCAATACGATAGGCATCAATGACAATATCTTGTGTCGCAGATGCAAAGCCCAACAGCACTGCCCCAATTGCCATTTGTACCAAAGCAGAATTGCCCTGCGTAGGATCAGTCATCGCCATGATACAGATCGCCACCACAATCAGCGACTGTGCAATCAATAGCCATGCACGACGTCGCCCGAGCTTTTGCGTTAAATATGCTACAGGCAACTCATCAATCAGTGGTGCCCAAACAAACTTAAAAGAATAACCCAAAGCCGCCCAGCTAAACATGGTCACCGCACTACGGCTAATCCCTGCCTCACCTAACCATAATGATAAACTGGAAAAAATCAATAAAATCGGAATACCTGCCGAAAAGCCTAAAAACAGCATGATTAAAGCACGGCGGTCGGCAAATGCAGAAAATGCACTCTGCCAATTTTTGGTTGATTGAGACATGAAACTATCCTTGTAACAAAGGCAGATTTTAACAATGACAATAAAGGACGTAATGATTTTTACTTATATGGGCTGAGTTTGTAGCAGATATCAGTAAAACACTCGCATTTAATGTTAAGCTTTTCATATTCATATTGCAATGCCATTTACATTTTTGCTTATGGAAAATATAACGACTGATTTATAAAGCATAGTTCGCTATGCTTTAAAACATCATCACTTTTATCAGCTTTTCCAATGCTAGTAAAATATAATAAATCCGCTATAATGAAAGCCTTTTTCGATAATTGTATGATAGATGATGAAACCAGCAATGCCACAAACTACTTCGAGTAACGATGAACATATCAATGACGATATGGCAAAAAATAGTACGGACAACGACTCAGCACAAGCAATAAAAAATGCACCAATAAGTGACGACCACTCGCTCTCACAAAACACCATTTCAGAAGATACAGATACCCAAAAATCAAACAACAATAAGCAAAGTCCTGAGAAAAAATTGCAAAAAATACAACGTTTAAAACTCAATCAAAGTCAAACTATCATCAGTGCCTTACAGCGTGCAGAATTAAAAGACTTATGCCAAGCAACTGCTTTACAAGCTGAACAGCTCACCCGTCAAGTCGATTTAGCAAGCTTACCACGCAACAGTAAAAAAATTAAAAATCAACATGATGGCACACGCTTTTTAGGGCAAGCTCGAGCAAAACAAGCCATCGAAACGGCTATTCATTTGCCATTTTCAGGTTATCATGTCGTGGCTGTCGGTGCATCTGGATTAGGCAAACGCACTATGATTCAGCGTTTATTACAACAACATGCCAAGACTTTGCCTACGCCAAGTGATTGGGTCTATGTCAATGATTTTGACGATGCTCGTCATCCTTTGGCATTGCGTTTGACTGCTGGGCAAGCGGTTAAATTTCAAAAAGCGGTGCATGATGCGTGGCTCAGTATTTTTAAACAAATCCAAAGTAAGTTTAATGCAGAAAGTTATCATCGCCGTATCGATATGTTGCGTGAGCAGACCAATCGCCAACAACAAGACGCCCTATTGGCATTGACGCAAGAAAGTGCCAAGTTGAATTTAAAATTTGTCAGCCAAGAAGACGAAAATTATTTTGTACCATTGGATAGTAACGATCCGAACCAACAATTATCACAGCAACAAGTCAATCAACTTGACAGTGAAGTACGTATTAAGATCGCCAGCGATATTCGTCGTATGGAAAAGAAGCTCAGCCAACTGGGGACAAAGTTCAGCAGTATGGAAGAGCAAGTGCAGGAAAAAATTGTGCACTACAACAAAGAACTTGCCAAAAAAATCATTCAACCAAAACTCAACACTATCTCACAGCGTTTTGAGCATATCGATGGCTTGGAGCATTATTTACAGCGTTATTGTGAAGATGTGATTGAACATATTGACCTGATTTTAAGCGGCGAAGATGATGATTTTCGCCCGAGTATGTTTAGCCGCATTCCTGCTCGTTATCAAGTCAATGTGGTAGCAAGCCACAAGCTAAATGCGGGTGCACCTGTGATTTTTGAAGACTTCCCAACTCACTACCATTTGCTTGGTCATGTCGAGCAAATGACTCGTATGGGCAGTATTCTGACCGATTTTAGCTTGATTCGTGCAGGGGCATTGCATCAAGCCAATGGCGGTTTTTTGATTTTACAAGCTGAGCAACTGCTTGAGCATCCTTATGCTTGGCAAGGCTTAAAGCGTGCCTTAAAATCACGCCAACTCAAGTTATCTTCACTTGAACAATTATTAACCTTGACAGGTAGCGTTTCGATTGAACCGCAAAGTATCGCATTAAATGTCAAAGTGATTTTGTTGGCAGAAGAAAGTACTTATCATGAATTGGTCGAGTACGATCCAGAGTTTTTAAGTCTATTTAAAATCCGTGCTGATTTTAATTATGCCATTAAACGTACGCCTGAACATGAGCAAGATTACTTGCAATTGGTGGCAGATTTTGTTGAAACAGAAAAATTATTGCCGATTGACAATACTGGACTCGCTTCAATTCTCAATGATGCCAGTCGCCAAGCCCAAAGTCAGCATTATCTGTCTTTGCATGCGTCAAACTTGGGGGATTTGTTAAGAGAATCACAATATTATGCTGAGCAACAACAGCACAAAAATATTACTGCTGAACATATTCAACAAGCCATTCGTCAGCGTGAATATCGCCTAGACCATCTGCGTGAGCTATACTGGGACGATTATGTGATGAAAACTCAATTGATCGAAACACAAGGTGCTGTGATCGGTCAAGTCAATGCTTTGACGGTTATCGATTATGCAGGGGCTGAGTTTGGTTTGCCGTCACGTTTGACCGCATCAGTCTCGCACGGTGACGGTGAAGTGTTGGATATTGAGCGTAGTGTGGAGCTAGGTGGTTCATTACACGCAAAAGGCATTCTCATCATGTCTAGCTATCTCAAAGCCTACTTCGGTCATTCACAACGTTTGCATTTTAGTGCATCCATCGCCCATGAACAGAGCTATAACGGCATTGATGGCGATAGTGCTACTATGGCAGAAGTGTGTGCCTTGATTTCTGCAATCAGTCAATTGCCTGTAGATCAATCATGGAGCATCACTGGTTCGATGAACCAATTCGGGCAAGCCCAACCGATTGGCGGTATTAATGCCAAGATTGAAAGTTTTTATGACTTATGTCAATTGCAAGGCTTGACAGGTCAGCAAGGTGTCATCATTCCCAAAGCCAATATGCAACACTTGATGTTAAGAGATGATGTAGTACAAGCCGTTGCGGAGCAAAAGTTCCATATTCATGCTGTAGAGCATATTGAAGATGCCTTGGCGTTGATTTTAGCAACACCAGTCGGTGAGTTAGATGATAAATTACGCTATAGCAAAGGTTCAATTTTTGCGAGAGTGATGAAACAATTGGATATTTGGCAAGCCATTCATGATGGTGAAGACGACGAGGAAGCACCAAAAGTCAAAAAGAAAAAGAAGAAAAAATCAGGCAAAAAAGATAAAGGCGATAAAGATGAGCATTTGCATGGGGAAACTTAAGCAATAAAGCCTCAATATCAATCAGCAAATGCTCTCATTCCTTTTAATTAGAGCATTTGCTGATATGATAATTTCGCACGACTTTACAATAAAAAAACAAAACCCTACGTACACGTTCAACCTTTTACAACGAATAATAGGCATAATTTTATTGTATCTTATAAACCAACATTCTGGAGATAAAATGTTCAACAAATTTCACATGGTGGCATTAGCAGGCTTTGCTACATTTCTTACAGCTTGTGCAACCACGCAACCGACCAGCCTAGCCATTCAAAATCAACAAAAACAATATAAGGTGATTGGTATGGGCAAGGATCAACTCACCGCACGCAATAATGCTATCCGCTCAGCACAAGAATCTTGTCCACGCTTGAGCAGACCTATTTTAGTCAAAGAAAATACAGAATATAAAGGCATCGCAGATGAAAGAACTGGTCGTTTAATCAATCAAGCTGGTGCAGTGCTTGGCGTGTTCACAGGTAAAAAAGTCAATTTGGCACAAGATACCGATTACCAAGTGACTTTGGATTTTGAATGTCGATAATGAAGAATTGAAAAGTAAAAAAGCCCCTTTCTCGGGGGCTTTCCTATTTCAAAAATACAAAATACCATATCAAGGTAAATACAACCGCAGTTAAAATAATCAACAATAAGGGATGTTCTTTAAAACCACGATGAATAAAGCTTTCCAGCAAACAATCAAAAATAAAGCCAAAGATTAAGCGCAACGGATGAATTAATATACGAATAAAGTCTTCCATACGCTTAATCCTATTTGCAGTTAACTTTCTTTGTGTCGCATGTGTGGGAACAAAATCACATCACGAATACTTGGTGCATTGGCAAACAACATGACTAGACGATCAATACCAATACCTTCACCTGCGGTTGGTGGTAAGCCATATTCTAATGCTTCGACAAAGTCGGCATCATAGTGCATCGCTTCATCATCACCTGCATCTTTTTCTGCCACTTGAGCTTGGAAACGTTCTGCTTGGTCGATCGGGTCATTTAACTCACTAAAGCCATTTGCCAATTCACGACCACCGATAAACATCTCAAAACGATCTGTGATGTGTGGGTTATCATCATTGCGACGTGCAAGCGGTGAAGTTTCTGCTGGGTATTCAGTCACAAACGTTGGCTGACGTAATTGGGTTTCTACCGTTTCTTCAAATACGATAGTCTGTAATTTACCTAAGCCAAAACTTGGTTTAACCTGCTCTTTCAAAGTTTCTTGTACGAATTTTGCCAAGAACTCACGATCATTAACATTTTCAGTGGTAAAGCTTGGATTATGTTCCAAAATCGCATCAAACATCGAAATCTTTTTGAAAGGACCTTTAAAGCTATACACTTCATCGCCATACGGCACATCGGTACTGCCTAAAATATCAATTGCCAATTTTTCAAGCATATTCTCAGTCAATGCCATCAAATCTTTATAATCTGCATAGGCTTGATAGAATTCAATCATGGTGAATTCTGGGTTATGACGCGTTGATACGCCTTCGTTACGGAAGTTACGGTTGATTTCAAATACACGCTCAAAACCACCTACTACCAAACGTTTTAAGTATAATTCTGGGGCAATACGCAAAAATAATGGCATATCCAAGGCATTATGATGCGTTTCAAATGGACGAGCCGCCGCACCACCTGGGATGACGTGCATCATCGGGGTTTCGACTTCCATAAAACGTTCATTAGTCAAAAATGCACGAATACCTGCTACGACCTTGGCACGGATTTCAAAAGTCTTACGCGTGTCTTCATTGACGATTAAATCTAAATAACGCTTACGATATTTGGTTTCGGTGTCATTCAAACCATGGAATTTATCTGGTAATGGACGCAATGATTTATTCAATAATTCAAATTGTTCCATATGGATATACAGATCACCTTTGCCCGAACGACCGATATAACCGCCTGCTGCCACAATGTCGCCCAAATCAAGCAATTTAATCAATTCTAATTGTTCAGCTGGCAAACCTTTACGATCCACATAAAGCTGAATACGACCCGTCATATCCTGAATCACGATAAATGAACCACGGTTAAACATCACACGTCCAGCAACTTTGGCATAGACTTTTTCACCTGCTTCAATCGTTGCCTTATCCACATCAGCGAATCGGACTTGTAAATCGTCAGCATAATCTTCGCGTTTAAACGTATTCGGATAAGCAGTTTTGCCTTGTTGCTCAGCATCTTGTTGTAATTGTTTAAGTTTGGCATGACGCTGTGCAATTAAATCATTTTCTGAAATGTCTGACTGTGCTTCAGGAGCTTGGTTTGGTTGCGTCATACGAACACCTTAAAATTGGAAAATACATAAAGAAAAAATAGACAGATAAAATAGCATAAAACAAGGCGTTTTAGCAAAAAAATTAGTATAAATACACCGCTTAAATTGCAAGGGAGTCTGGTCAAACCAAAATGGTGAAGTAAAAAAATAAAGTGCAATTGGTCATTATTGCACTTGGATAAGATGAATAGCTTATGATTATTGTTTGTATTTATGTGATAATTATTCACGCGAAAACGTAAGCTATCTCTACCAAACAAGTGTCACACAAAACTCATATTGAAAGATTAACTTAAATCTTTTAATTTATAAACATATTGATGCCGAGCGTGATAAATTTGCAAAAAATGCGTGATAAATCATTTTGAGCTAGGGCGTGTTGACAATTAACGCAAATTGATTATTGTTGCAGCCAGATAGATATTAGCAGCAAAAGATTCATCG
>NZ_JBHFHK010000063.1:0-11515 GCF_041928215.1 Hubeiibacter jixunmingi
AACATTTTCAACATTTTCAACATTTTCAACATTTTCAACATTTTCAACATTTTCAACATTTTCAACATTTTCAACATCATGTTGTACACTATCGCTTGGTGCAAGAGCGGTGGAAATATTTTTTTGTGAAACTGGCTGAACATCGACTACTTGCCCGACTGGCAAAGGACGAAATGCCAATAATCGCAAAATACACATTTCAAAGCCTTGTTCTGGCGTCATTGCCAACGCCAAATCGGCACGCCCTTGCAAAGCAATTTGATAATAAAGCTGAATATCTTGGGCATCAATTTGTTGTGCAAGCTGTTGATAAGATTGGTATTCGTCTTGACTGGCATTGTAATTTTGCTCAATCTGCTGTCCCATACATTGCGCAATTGCCGTTTCATGCAAAGTATGGATTAATTGTTCCAAAACATGAGTGACATCAATCGCTTGCTGACGCAGAGCTTGCAAAATCATCGCCACTTGGGCTTTTTGGTCTTGATGAATTGCAGTGAGCAAGTCGATAATCAAGCTTTTATCAATCAAGCCCAACATATTTTTGACATCGAGACTATTCACCTGCCCTTGCCCATAAGCAATCGCTTGGTCGGTCAGAGACAACGCATCACGTAGCGAGCCTTGTGCCGACTCTGCCAATTGCCATAATGCCTGTTGTTCAAAAGGGATATGTTCTTTTTGTAATAGATTTTCTAGATGCAAGCTGATCTCATCTTTGCCCAAAGGACGCAAGCTAAATTGCAAACAACGAGAAATAATGGTAATCGGTAATTTTTGTGGATCTGTAGTAGCAAATAAAAATTTGACGTGTTCCGGTGGTTCTTCCAAAGTTTTGAGCAAGGCGTTAAAGCTATGCGTAGAAAGCATATGCACTTCGTCGATGAGATAGACTTTGTAGCGACCTTGCGTTGGGGCATAAGGCACATTGTCCAATAACTCTCGGGTATCTTCCACACGGGTACGTGATGCGGCATCGATTTCAATCAGGTCTATAAAACGTCCTTCATTCACCGCAGTACACACCGCACAAGTTTCGCATGGAGTTGCAGTGACGCCTGTTTCGCAGTTGAGACATTTTGCCAAAATCCGTGCAATGGTGGTTTTGCCTACGCCACGCGTCCCTGTAAATAAATAGGCATGATGCAACCGCCCACGCTCTAGGGCATTACTCAAGGCACGAGATACATGCTGTTGTCCGACCAATTCATGAAAATTGCGTGGACGATATTTACGGGCAAGGACTTGGTACATAATCACTCCTAAAAAGTGGCTATAGCATACTGTTTTTTGATGATATATGGAAAGAGTTTTTCTGCCTTTTGGCAAATGAATTGACTATATTTATTATGGGTGATTACCTTGCTGATAATTCATAAAGTTCTCGCTTATTCATTTAGATTGAATATTTTAATGTGATAGCGTATTTATTAAACGTCAATTTCATTGCAAATAGAATAAACATATATAAAAGCTCATTTTAAGCACCTTGAGTAGAATTGTAATTCTATTTTTTTTCACTTATTATATAACAAGTTATAGCTCTAAGATTTGTTGCGATAGATAGAAGGATAAGATTGTGGATACTTTAACGCTGATTCAACCTGATGACTGGCATGTACATTTACGTGATGGTGATGCTCTAAAACGTACTGTGCCTGATATGGCAAAGCAGTTCCATCGTGCGGTATGTATGCCTAATCTTGTCCCACCTGTAACCAGTGTTGAGCAAGCACACGCCTATCGCGAACGCATTATGGCTCATGTGCCTGAAGGCATTGATTTTGATCCACGCATGGTGCTGTATTTTACTGACAGTACCAGCATTGATGACATTAAAGCGATTAAAGATTCACCTTATGTGAGTGCAATTAAGCTTTACCCAGCAGGTGCGACCACCAATTCACACCATGGTGTCAGTAATATTGAAAAAATTTATCCCATTATCGAAGAAATCGAAAAGCAACAAATTCCGCTTTTGGTACACGGTGAAGTCACTCATCAACACGTGGATATTTTTGACCGTGAAAAATACTTTTTGGATGAAGTGTTGTCGCCTATTCTAAATCGCTTCAGTGATCTAAAACTGATCTTAGAACACATTACTACAGAAGATGCAGCAAAATTTGTCGTATCACAAGGTAAAAATGTCGCAGCCACCATTACCCCACAGCACTTATTGTTTAATCGTAATGATATGCTTGTTGGTGGTATACGTCCGCACTTTTTCTGTTTACCGATTTTAAAACGTCAAACACATCAACACGCTTTATTAAAAGTAGCAACCAGCGGTAGTCCGAAGTTTTTCTTAGGTACAGATTCTGCACCGCACTCTCGTAGCAAAAAAGAAAATGCCTGTGGCTGTGCAGGTTGTTATTCTGCACCATATGCCATTGAGCTGTACGCACAGGCTTTTGATCAGGTCAATGCTTTGGATAAACTCGAAGGCTTTGCAAGTTTGTTCGGTGCAGACTTTTATGGTTTGCCACGTAATACCAAGACCATTACCCTAAAACGTCAAAGCCAACAGATTGCTGAGCAGTTTGATTATTTAGACAATGATCCAATTATTCCTTTACATGCTGGGCAACAACTCGACTGGACCATACAATCATGACTACAAACATATCCAACGATACACAACAGCACGTTATCACTGGTTTAGATAAAAACTTACCACTTATCGCACAGCGTTTTCGTGGTTATTTACCTGTGGTGGTCGATGTTGAAACTGCAGGCTTTAACGCCAAAACGGACGCTCTATTAGAAATTGCTTGTATCCCTATTTTGTACAACGAACAAGAGCAGTTTGTACCAGGTCCAGCTTTCCATGCTCATTTACAGCCTTTTGAAGGAGCAAATTTGGAACAGCGTTCATTACAATTTACAGGTATTGATCCGAATAATCCAATACGCAAAGCCATCGCAGAAGATGAAAAAGATGCGATACGTCGTATTTTCAAATCGTTAAATGAAATACGGAGTGTACAGCAATGTATGAAATGTATTTTGGTGGGTCATAATGCCCACTTTGACTTAAATTTCTTGCAGGCGGCTGTTACACGTACTGGCAGTAAAAATCAAAATCCTTTTCATAGTTTTTCAGTGATCGATACTGTGACTTTGAGTGCGATCAATTTGGGACAAACCGTGTTGGCAAAAGCGTGCAAACATGTCGGCATTGATTTCGATGGTCATCAAGCCCATTCAGCCTTGTATGACACGCAAAAAACTGCGGAATTGTTTTGTCATTACCTTAACCAACAAACAATATATCGCCCAACACCTGAAAATAAAACCCAACAAACAGAAGAATAATCACACCAAAATGCCTCAAAGTTGGCTGTAAAATACTCAAAAACAAGACAGCCAACTTGTATATTATACTAAAGTATAAGTGAATTATGATAATCACTTCATCTTTATGTAAAAAAATGTAATATAATTATTAATATATAAACCTTATGTGACATCAAGTCTCATATACAAAATACGATACCATTGCACTATATATCTGCCTATACGGTAGTCTCAATGTAAATTAAGGTAATATTTTTAATGGTTTGTAACTTTAATGTGTTTATTAGGAGTAATTTTAAAATGCAAAAGTATTTAGCAGTGCTGGTTTCTTTATGTTTAATGACAGCATGTTCTCAAGAAGCAAACAAAGGTACGACAAACGGTGATAACAAAGTACCTGCAAGCACAGCTCAGCAAGCAAGTACTGCAGCAGTAGCAACCAAGCAAAACCCCGATTATCCTACCTATCTTGTTGGTTCGGAAGTCACTTACCCTCCTTTCTCTTTCCAAGATAACAATGGTAAACCTACTGGCTTTGAAGTTGAGTTATTGAACGCCATTGGTGAAGCGGAAAAATTTAATGTGACTTTTGTCAATACACCGCGTAGCGAAGTTACTAATACATTGAACAATGGTCGCTTTAGTATTTGGGCTGCTGCTCTATCTGCTTCACCAGAACGTGCTGCTGAGATGGATTTTACTCAGCCTTATCTAGAATTTACTCGTGATATTTATATCGTTGATAAACCAGAAAACGCCACTATTCACTCCGTAGATCAACTCAAAGGCAAAAAAATTGCTGTGAGTGGCAGTAGCAAAAGCAGTATCGAACTTGCAACCAAAGTTACAGGTTCGGCAGATAATATCGTTAAATCAGAAAACTTCTTCTTATCACTACAAAGCACTTACTTAGGTAAGAGTGATGGTACAATTGGTGATAGCCGTATCTTGCAATATTATCAGTTAAAACACCCTGAAATTAAGATGCGTAAAATTGCCTTAAATGAGCCGAAAAAAGAAATTGCTTTTGCAGTGAAAAAAGGTAATACCGAGTTGACTACAAAAATCAATAAAGGTTTGGCAACCATTAAGAGCAACGGTACATACGATAAGTTGGTTGAAAAGTGGTTCGGTAAAACACAATCTTAATCTTGATGAGCAAAAGAGATTAGAATCAAAAAAGGCAAGTATCACTTGCCTTTTTTTGTGCTTATATTTTTACGTTGATTGTGCGATTGAGAATATCTTTTGGAATATCGTCTTGCCATTGTTGCTGTAAAGTCGGTGTATAAAAATTACTTCCCAAATCAACCATCACACTGTCGATTAACACATGTGCCGTATGCAAAAACACATAGTCACCATATAATAAGTTGAGTTGATCTTGCTGACTAACGAAATCACGTCTTTCTGCTTGTGCTTGCTTCAAAATTTGTGGCACATGATCTGTAGAAAGTGCTTGTCCTAGTGCATGCAATCGCATTTCTAAAGTTGCCCAAGCACCGACTAGACGCTTAAAACGTTCAAAATCAATGGTTGTGCTTTCCCACGTCAATTGATCGATTTTGTCATCATCAGGCAAAATAGGCAGTAATAAGTCAAAAATAGAAGGAAAAATCTTCTTCAACCCCAACATAAACTGCAAAGCATTGTCTGTTGGGTAGTCTTTGTATTCAATATGCTGTTGCGTATCTTTTAATAAAATTTTCATTCGCTATGTACCTTTAAATTATACGCTTAAACATTCGGATCACGGAATAATACTGATTTTTGTGCGAGACGTTGCATTTGTTCGCTCAACACTTCACTGCATGCAGGGATAGCCACACGTGCCATACTTGCTGCTTGAAGACCTAACTTTTCACCCAAAGTTGGTTTGTGGCGTGTCTGAATCAGATATACATCATTTTGTTCAATTAAATCCAAGAGATAAGCATCCGAAGTCTTCAGCTCATCTACCAAGTTTAATTTTAATGCATCTTCACCATACCAATGCTCACCCGTTGCAACCTGTTCTACATTCAGTTTTGGACGATACTTCTCTACAAAGTGCTTGAACAATTCATGTGTTTGTTGCAATTCTTGTTCAAACTTTTGCTTGCCTTGGTCTGAGTTTTCACCAAATACTGTCACGGTACGTTTATATTCACCAGCAGTAAACACTTCATAGTCAATGTCATGTTTTTTCAATAACTTATTGAAGTTTGGCAATTGTGCTACCACACCAATCGAACCAACGACTGCAAAAGGAGCAGAAATAATTTGATTGGCAATACATGCCATCATATAACCGCCACTTGCCGCCACTTTATCTACACAGATAATTAACTCAAAACCTGCATCACGCAAACGCACCAATTGTGCAGCTGCCAAGCCATAACCGTGCACCGCACCACCTGGGCTTTCTAATCTTAATACCACACGATCTTGGTCAGGTTTAGCCACCGATAAAATCAGGGTAATTTCTTCACGCAACTGATCGACCGCATTAACAAATACATCACCTTTAAAATCTAACACATAAACATTACCTGTTTTTTGCTGGTTTTTATCCTTACGCTTTGCTTTACTTTTCTCGATTTGCTTTTTTAGGCGTGTTAAAAAAGAGCTGCCTTTATCTTTGCTGTCTATAGCTTGTTCGATGCGTTGACGTTGTGCTTTGACACGTTGATTTAAATGAACGATACGTAATTCGGCTGGGAGTTTTGGAATTTGAAATAACATAAAATGTTCCGTAATTTTACTCAAAAGATATTATTTAAATGATGGGGCGAATGCCGATTTTTTCAAGTGCATCTGCTCGTAATTTTGTATATCAAATCAGCTAAAAACCGATAAATCTGTCGCAAAATAGTAGTACCCATTATTTTTTAAAAAAATACTATAATATACACCTTTACTAAAACCCAATTACCTCCATGATTAATACATAATTTATATTTATAATTCATTAACATAGCATCCAAGTTAGGTAATATATAATATATCTATAAATCTTTATATCAAAAGTTTAATCGTTATTTTTTACATAAACTTGCAAATTTATCGAAATTTATTGATAAAAATTATGCAAAAGTACTTATTTTTGTCACCAAAAAGCTGTTATAATGCACAACATAGAGATAATTTATGACGTTCATTTATTTTTCTTATCTAACTACAGTGATAACTACATCACAAGTATGATGCTTGTGCGTGGTTTTTTTTTGCTGAAAAATTTGTAAGATTAGTCATCTACTCTATGATGTGGTCTTTTTTTGAGACTGTGTTTTTTTTCATTTTATTCAATTTTTTCGGAGCAATTCCCTTCGTTTAAATTTTTGGATTTATCACATGAATAGCAAATCTCCTACTTTCCCAACTCAATCTTCTGATGTCGCTTTACGTATTCACGTTGACCGTGCTGTACGTCATTATTTCTCTCAATTGCAAGGTGAACAACCTGCTCAAGTATATGACCTTGTACTTGCTGAGATGGAAAAACCATTATTATCAGTTGTTTTGGAATATACACGTGGTAATCAAACCAAAGCTGCTGAAATTTTGGGTCTAAACCGTGGAACTTTGCGTAAAAAGTTAAAAGCACACGGATTAATGGCTGAATAAATGCTAAAATGCCTGCTTACGAGCGGGCATTTTTTATGTCTGTTATTTTTAATTTCCTTTAACTTGATATTCACCTAAGCTTATGACTGTTAAACGTGCATTGATTTCTGTTTCTGACAAAACAGGTATTGTGGAATTTGCTCAACAATTGGCAAATCTTGGAATTGAACTTTTATCGACTGGCGGTACTTATAAACTGCTTAAAGATAACCAAATCAACGTGATTGAAGTATCTGAACATACTGGCTTCCCTGAAATGATGGACGGTCGTGTGAAGACTTTACATCCAAAAATTCATGGCGGTATTTTGGCTCGTCGTGGTTTGGATGAAGCGGTGATGGCAGAGCATAATATTGCTGCGATTGATTTGGTGGTGGTAAACCTTTATCCATTTGCCAAAACTGTTGCAAAACCAAACTGCTCGCTTGCTGATGCCATCGAAAATATCGATATCGGCGGTCCAACTATGGTGCGTGCAGCAGCGAAAAATCATGCATCAGTCGGTATCGTAGTGAATGCCAGTGATTATGATGCAGTGATTGCTGAACTCAAAGCTAACAAAGCTTTATCACACGCAACACGTTTTGATTTGGCGGTAAAAGCTTTTGAACATACTGCACAATATGACGGTATGATTGCACAATACTTAGGTGCACGTGTCGGCAAAGAAGAAGGTCAAGCAGATCAATTTGCCCGTACTTTCAATATGCAATTAGATAAAGCACAAGATTTACGTTACGGTGAAAATCCACATCAATCTGCTGCATTCTATGTAGAAAGCACAGCCAAAGAAGCCAGCGTATCTACAGCGAAGCAATTGCAAGGCAAAGAATTATCTTATAACAATATTGCAGATACCGATGCGGCTTTGGAATGTGTGAAATCATTCGTGAAGCCTGCTTGTGTCATCGTCAAACATGCCAATCCTTGTGGTGTTGCGGTGTCTTTGGACGGTATTTTGGATGCTTATAACTTGGCTTATGCAACTGATCCAGAATCTGCTTTTGGTGGCATCATCGCCTTTAACCGTGAGTTAGATGTTGAAACTGCTAAAGCGATTATCGAACGTCAATTCGTTGAAGTGATTATTGCACCAAGTATTGCTGATGGTGTATTGGCAGTCACTGAAAGCAAGAAAAACGTGCGTGTATTGGTTTGTGGTGAGTTACCGAAAATTGAGGAACGTGCTAGCCAATTTGACTTTAAACGTGTCAATGGTGGTTTATTGGTGCAAGAACAAGATTTGGGCATGATTACTAAAGATGACCTAAAAGTGGTAACTGATAAAGTCCCTACTGATGCGGAATTGGACGATTTGATTTTTGCATGGAAAGTGGCAAAATATGTCAAATCCAATGCGATTGTATATGCCAAAAACCGTCAAACCATCGGTGTTGGTGCAGGTCAAATGAGCCGTGTTAATTCTGCACGTATCGCTGCCATCAAAGCAGAACATGCAGGTTTGGTGGTTGAAGGTGCGGTGATGGCATCAGATGCATTCTTCCCATTCCGTGATGGTATTGACAATGCAGCAAAAGCAGGCATTAAATGTATCATTCAACCAGGTGGTTCAATGCGTGATGAAGAAGTGATTGCCGCTGCCAATGAACATGGTATCGCTATGGTGTTTACTGGAATGCGTCATTTCCGTCATTGATTTAAATAAAAATCAATCAGTGCGTTATCACAAAATCTCTTAATTTTAGATTAGGGGATGTTGTGTATCTACGACATTCAGTATGGGTAGGGAAAATATGTTTAAGGTCTTTAAGCAAGCTGAACCGTGGCTAATGCTTGTTATATTACTTTTTTTCATTGTAACGATTTCTTTTGAGATACATTTTTTGTATTCTCAATTTTGATCTATTTTTTCTATTGCATATTATTAGTCAAAGATCCTGATAATCAACATCCCAATCTAAAAAATTATCTAAATTTGGCTATAATATTTTTAATGTTTGTTGGTAATTGGGCTTGGAAGTATAGTTTAATCCACTATGTTGCACCAAAACAAGCTGAACACTTTTGCGGTACGTTGGTCAAAAATGAATATCAATTTTTTTATTTATCACCGTTTAATCCAGCCAATGTTGTCATCCAAAATGCACAGCAAACCATATCTTTTCGTAGTGAGCCACTTAAAAGCGATATTGATATGTCCACGTTACAATTAAATCAACCGATTTGCGTAAGTTATATTGATGCCGAAAAAAGCATCTTTGTACTGAATAATTTTATCGTTTCTGTGAATCAAAAGTAGGAATTTATCATGAATATCTTAGTCTTAGGTAGTGGTGGTCGTGAACACGCCCTATCATGGAAAATCGCACAAGATAGCAATGTGCAAACCGTATTTGTTGCCCCAGGTAATGCCGGTACAGCAAGCGAAAATAAATGCCAAAACGTGGCATTAAATATTTTGGATAATGCGGCAATTGTCGATTTTGCCAAAAATAATGCGGTAGATTTTATCGTAGTTGGTCCTGAAGCACCGCTTGTTAATGGCGTAGTGGATGCCTGCCGTGCTGCTGACATCAAAATTTGGGGCCCTACCCAATATGCAGCACAATTGGAAGGCTCAAAAGCATTTGCCAAAGACTTTTTGAAAAAGCACAATATCCCGACTGCATTTTATGATGTATTTACCGAAGTCGATCCTGCCAAAGCCTATGTGGAAAAACACGGTGCGCCAATCGTGATTAAAGCGGATGGCTTGGCGGCAGGTAAAGGCGTGATTGTTGCCATGACCCAAGAAGAAGCTTTTGCCGCCATTGATGATATGTTGGCAGGCAATAAATTTGGCGATGCTGGCTCTCGTGTGGTGATTGAAGAATTTTTGGCAGGTGAAGAAGCATCATTTATCTGTATGATTGATGGTGAAAATATCTTGCCGATGGCGACATCACAAGACCACAAACGTATTTTTGAAGGCGATCAAGGCCCGAATACTGGCGGTATGGGTGCGTATTCCCCTGCTCCAGTGGTGACGGCTGATGTATTTGAACGTGTAATGACTGAAATCATGCGTCCAACCGTAGATGGTATGAAAAAAGACGGTCATGTTTATACGGGCTTTTTGTATGCAGGTTTGATGATTGATGCACAAGGTCAGCCAAAAGTGATTGAGTTTAACTGTCGTTTTGGCGATCCAGAAACTCAACCGATTATGGTGCGTTTGCAATCGTCATTGGTGGAGTTGGTACAAGCAGGCTTGGACGGCAAATTACCAAAAGAAGCCAAATGGGATGAACGTAAATCCATCGGTATCGTGCTTGCGACCGCAGGCTATCCAGAAACATCGGGTAAAGGCGATGTGATTACTGGCTTAGACCAAGTTACTGGCGATACCAAAGTATTCCATGCAGGTACAGCGACCAATGAAAAAGGCGAAATCGTTACCGCAGGTGGCCGTGTATTATGCGTAACCGCTTTAGGTGATACGGTACAGCAAGCACAAGCAGCAGCGTTAAAAGGCTGTGAAGCTGTAAAATTTGATGGTATGCAATATCGTAAAGATATTGGCTATCGTGCGATTGCGAGAGAGCAAGCATAATAACTTATTGAAAAATAAGTATAAAAATTGGCGATAATTTAAATATTTAGGTTGTCGCCATTTTTTACGCAAATCAAAAATGGATTGTGCTTTACTAACAATCAAAATTAAATGATAAAAATTCTCATTTAAACTATATTCAAGGGAAAATTTTATGTTATACTATAACGTATATCCTCAGAACAAAGGTGTAGTTCTCATGCAAGTCCTCTCTTCTTTAAAAAGTGCTAAAAAACGTGCCAAAGACTGTCAAGTCGTGCGTCGTCGTGGTAAGTTATTTGTGATTTGTAAATCAAATCCACGTTTTAAAGCTCGTCAAGGGTAAAATAAAACGCCAAAGTGATTTGGCGTTTTTTTATTGTTCCCATTTAATTTTATCAGGACTTGTACCTTTATAATAACTAGATACGCAATCAATAAAATATGCAAAATCTTTATTTTCTTCCACGATACGATTAACCGATTGCCAGTCTACATTTTCTTTACGCTTAGCAGGAATCAGAATTTGGCTTTCACTGATATTTTTTAAATCTAACACAATCACACCAATACCATGTAAATCTGATAAAATGCGTAACTCATCATAAGCTTGACTACGAATTTCTGTCGCAACTAAATAACCTTCATTTGCCCAACTTGAATTACTCACTGCTTGGAAAAAACATTCTCGTACATTTGACCTTTGTATAATGGTTTTCACTTCAAAAGACCACAATCGAGATTTTTGTTCTATTTTATTTTGAATACAATCTCTAACATGCGAATGCCAATTTATATCAAGCGCTTGTAATGCAACAATATCTGGGTGTAGCCATCGATTCCCCTTTGCACCACGAGTATTACGTGAAGTTTTTTCATCAATGCGTACGCTATATAATCCAAACTCATTAGATAAATACTCCGCTAATAATGGATATAAATCATATTCACTAAAAGATTGAGTGGCGACATTTTTTATTAAAACTTGATCTTGAATATCTTAGGACTTACGCAAACCTAACCGAAGGGCAACGAAGTTGCTCACAAATATAGTCATCAAGAAGCCCTTGCTTAATT
>NZ_JBHFHK010000064.1:0-11136 GCF_041928215.1 Hubeiibacter jixunmingi
TGGCGTTTAGATTGTATTGATACCCTGTTCTTCTATTTTATGTGGATTTGTGCCATTTATTAATTTCTTTTGCTATAATCAGAATAACTGATTTTCTTTGTATGTCAACACACCCTAAAGTTCGAATTAAAAAACTGCAAAAAATAGATGAATAACTTAAAACAATTTGCTTTTTAAAGATTATATGTTATAAATAGCAAAGTTTAATTAAATTATATCTCTATTTGGAGTAACTTATGACTAATCAATTTAACCCAGACAATTATGATGTTGTAGAATTGGAAGCATTGAATAAACAAATCAATGCATCAATCGAAAAGAAACAACGTGAGAAAGTTGGTGATGCGTATCAACAAGTGTTAGATATCGCAAAAAGCATTGGCATGACTTTAGACGAATTGGTTGAATACGGTCGTAAAGGCAAGAAAAAATCTGCTGGTAAAGAAAACAAAGCACCAGTTGAGCCAAAATACCGTAACCCTGCAAATGCAAGCGAAACTTGGACTGGTCGTGGTAAACAACCACGTTGGTTGGCAACAGCAATCGCTGGCGGTAAAAAATTGGAAGATTTCCTAATTAAGTAAATCTTTCACGATAAATAGATTATTTATCGTATGTTACTAAGGCTGTAATGATATTATATATCAACTTTAGTAACATGAATTTAAAAGTCAAATCAGTCATAGTTTGGCTTTTTTTGTTTTAGAAATAAATTTAAAAAACTGTAACAGAACTATAATGATAATAAAGTGTTAATATAATACGCATTGTAAGAACAGATACCGTATTTGGAGTAAACCATGACTTGGAAATTAATTGGCTTAAGCGACGGGATTGCAGGTCAAAGTATTAATGTGGATCGAGATTTATTGATTGGTCGTCATCAGCAAGCGGATATCGTATTACAGTCTGCTTTGGTATCACGTCGCCATGCGGGGATTGAACTCAAAGAAGATGGCAGTATTTGGATTAGTGACTTGGGTTCTTCTAATGGTACATTTGTAAATGGTCAGCAAATCAGTGAGCCGACGCAGTTGCATAATGGCGATGAGATTCATTTTCAGGAAATCATTTTCCAAGTCTTGTCAGAACAAGATGCAGAAGTCGTGGAACAGCAGCTTGAAGATAAACAGCTTGATAGCGATGACGAAACACAAAGCTTAGCAAACGCCAAACCGAGTGACGAGGGTATGCCAACATTACAGCAACGTACAGATACTGAAGTACGTGCGGATGGTATGCCACAATCGGTGAGTATTCCAAAGCCTGCACCGATTCCTGCTGATGTAGATATCAACCAACCAGCACAGCAGACTACACCAACCACCGATGAGCGTAGTCAAGATATTGAGCGTGCGAAAAGTGCCAAAGTAGGCATGGTGGTTTGGGTGATTTTGGCGATTATTTTGTTATTGGCGTTGGTATTATTTATGCGTTAATCACCGTCCAATAAACAGACCATAAATCCGTTGCGATTTACGGTTTTTTATTGCTTCTCTTCTGCATCAAACATATCGTGATCTGCTTTCTGATAAAGTATAGGACTTAAGCCAGAACGAATACAAGCATGCACCAATTGTTCTTGCATACTGTCAAACTCTTCAGCTTGCCCTATAGGCTGAGATTGAATAATGCAGCGATGCTGCTGCAACTCATATACCAAAAAGCTCTGCCGAGTAGTGCTAAACCACAGCTGTTGATTTTCTTTTAGCGTTAAACTTTCAACTTGCTGATGGTTTTTAATTAAAATATTTTGCATTTGCATAATATCTTTGGCACTTGGTGCTTTGGCTTTGATCGGTGTGGAGCGTAATAGATTAAATAGCAAAAAGCTCATAAACACCAATAATAACAACTGACTGACTTGCCAAAATGTTGCCCAGTCTTTACTCCCAATTGTCCAATAATGATGTAAAAGATGTATTTGGTGTGCAGTAAAATTTGGTTGATGTGCTGTGGTACTATAAAGAAATAACGTAAACCAATAACAACTGATTAACGATAAAGCAGTCCACATAAACCAGCTCGGGGTCCAGCGAATCGCAACAATAATCTCATGACGATAAAAAGCAGATTTTGCCCACAATAACCATAATAAGAAAAAAGTATGAATGACAATACTCATTATCGTCGGGCGTATGACTAAGGTGGTGACCAAGGAACAGAGCACAATAAAACTAACTAGCCGCCATGCACCATACATGCGTTTGAATAGAGCAGTCGTAGTCACTAACAGTAAAAAACCGATAATAAATGCCATCAAACGAGAACTCTCGGCAATCGTGGTAGGCAAGTATTGTAAGAATAAAGGATAATGAAAATTTTTGATGGATTGGGTAATAAAATGATTGGGTAATAATGCTGAGATAATAAAGCCTATGCCAAATACAAAGGCACTTATTGACATGGGTACTGGTGAAATCGCACGTAAACGACTGACGTAATTATCATATGTTGTCGCTTTTTGATTATTTTTAGCGAGTTGTAGCTCATGCCACAATAATAAAATCAAACCCAATAAAAATGGCGTAATAAAATAAATCAGACGATAAATCAGTAAAATTGCCAGTAATGTTGCGGTGGGGATATTTGGAAATGCGGTTGCCATACCAAATTCAAATACCCCAATACCACCTGGGACATGACTAATAATTGCCAATAGATTAGATTGCACAAAAGCATGTAATACAGCCAAATAACTGACCGAATTGACAGGGAATAATGCATATAAAATCAAAGCGACTGCAAAAATATCTGCGATAGCAACAATAAGTTGTCGAGTCAAAGTCGCCATAGGTGGCAAACCAAATGACCATTTATAAATTGTCACGTAACGCCCATTTTGCCCTGCTAAAACAAACACACCTAAAATACCAAGTAGCAGTAACACGCCAATGGCTTGAATCAATAATTTGGGCAGATGAACAACATGTCCCAATAAGTTCATCATTAGGGTAGGCTGTAAAATCAGGCTGATTGCTGCCAAAGTGACGATGCCCATACCAAAGGCTAGACTTACTAACCAAACCAAATTGGCAATTTGCAGATTGCTTAAACCTTCACTTTTATAAAAACGATAACGTACTGCACCCGCTGAGAGCATGGCAACGCCAAGCATATGTCCCATCGCATAAGCAGTCATTGACGCAGGAATAATTTTTTTACTGGGTAGATGGCTGCCGATACTGCGTACTGCCAAAATGTCATAAAGCGGTAAAATACCATAGGCTAGAAGCATTGCAGCAACAGCACACACCAAACGCTCTACGCTGATATTGGCAATCGCTCGGCTAATATCTGCAAGATGCACGTGATGAACTAGGTTAAACAAGACCTTGCACGCCATACCAAAGAAAACCACAGCGACCACGGCAAATAGCCAGCTTGGGTTAAACTTTAGCGACGATAAAGCAGGAAGACGCATCCTTAGTCACCAAATAATCAATTTTTGAAATATAAATAATTGCGGCATCATAGCATTTTGTTATACAAAATCACAGTTACACCAAGTAGACACAACAAAATGCTACAATTAGAACATTGTTCTTTAATTTCTGTATTGACAGAAATAAATAAAAATTGCACAATAAATTATCGTTTATTGAATGATTGAACAAGCCATGCAACTCAGTCCAACCACCGAAAAATTTATCTTACATTGGGGAGAAATGGGCAGTAAATGGGGCGTAAACCGTACCATTTCTCAAATCCATGCTTTATTGTATTTAATCGGTGAGCCGATGCATGCGGAAGAAATTGCAGAAACTTTGGGTGTGGCACGTTCAAATGTCAGTAACAGTATCAAAGAATTGCAAAATATGAATGTGGTGCAAACCGTACATAAAATGGGCGACCGTCGTGATTATTTCACCACCAGTACTGATGTATGGGAATTGGCACGTTTAATCGTGGAAGACCGCTACCGCAAAGAGCTTGCACCGACTGTGGTATTTTTAAATGACTTGATGCAAAGTCCTGAATTTGCCAATGAAAATGAAAAAATTCAACAGCGAGTAAAGGATACGCATAACTTTATTGATACGCTGACCAGTTGGGCGAATGAAATGCTGAAATTGTCTAGCAGTACCTTAAGTAAAGTGCTTAAACTCGGAGCAAGTATTCAAAAGTTTTTAAAATAGAAAATAGCGTATTTATCAACACAATATTTTGATAAGTACGCATTTTTTTTAAAGTTAAATTTCTGTTTTAACAGAAATTATCGAAATAAAGGTAAATCACTATGAAAGTAACTATGTTTTACGATGCGGATTGTATTTTATGCTCTGCTGAAGCCAAAGCACTGGTCGCAGATAATCCAGCCGACATTGAAATCGTGCCTGTGAATGATGCAGTAGAAGAGTTGCAACAAGCAGGGATTTCTTATCAAGATGCCATGACCTATTTATGCGTGCGTGATGAACACGGCAATTGGCATACGCATATGGATGCAGTGCGTTTATTGTACCGTACCGCAGGGTGGAATAAAGGTAAATGGCTTGGTTTACCAGTGTTAAAACAAGTCAGCGATGCGATTTATCCGATTTTCGCTCGTAATCGTTATCGCTTTCCGCAATGGTTTGTGCGTGGCTATGTACAATGGATGACCAAAACCGCTGTGCCTGTATGCGATGGTGGTAGCTGTCAAATCAATCCGCAACAAAGACAAATCAAACGCTAATTTTTTTAATTATTAATTTCTGTTAAGACAGAAATAACAGAATTAGGAGCAAAGCATGAAAGCCTTTAAAAATGTGCGTAAACAAATCATTTGGCAAGATTTACGCCAATTGAGCACTGCTCAAATTGCCTTGAATGTGTTATTGCCGTATCCGTTTTTATTGCTGTCTTGGTGGTTGGTGAGTCATGGTTTTTATGTATTGGCTTGTTTTGCATCATATTTTTTCTTTGCATCTGCATTCCGTCAAGGGCATGATATTTATCATCGTTCGCTCGGTATCAAAGGCAAAAGCACCACGTTTTTATTGTATATTTTGAGTGCTTTGACCTTTACTAGTCTGCACGCCATCGGACAAAGTCATTTGGAACATCATCGCCATACTTTGGGTGAAAATGATGAAGAAGGGCATTTATCACGTAAACAATGGTGGCAAGCCTTATTGGGCGGTGTGTTGTTCCGTTATCGCATCTATAAACATGGTTGGAATTTGGCAGACCGTACCGCAAAAAAACAAATTATCATTGATAGTGTGTTGGTATTGGCAATGTCCGCTTTGGCAATGATTACGCAATTGCAAATTTTAATTTATCAATTTTGCATCATGTTTTTGGCAAATGCCTTGGTCGGTATAGTCGGGGTGTGGGGCATGCACCATGATTGTGATGGGCATGATGTGATTGCTCGTACAGAACGTAATCCTTTGGTGAATGCCCTAACTTTCAATCTGCTATACCATGCCGAGCATCATTTATTCCCTGCTGTACCATCTAATCATTTGCCTGAATTGGCAAAACGTTTAGATGCTCAAGCCCCAGAAATGACCGAATTGGCAGTAATCCCTTTTTTACCACAAATCAAAGTGAAAACGGTCGCAAAAGCAGTGTAAATTGTGATTCTATGGCATAATGTTTTCAAAACAGGAGTAAGTAAAATGAAGATGTTAATCACAGGTGGTTCGGGTTTTTTAGGTCGTGCGTTAAGCGTATTTTTAGCACAAGATATGCATAAACAAGGCGTGCAAATTTTTTGGGTAACACAGCAAAAAAGCCATAAATTACAAAAAGATGTCGCAGAACTCAATCGATTTTTATATCAATGTAATGTCGGTGGAGAAGCCACATCAGATTATATTGAATTGATTAACTATACAGAATTAAAAAATTTCAAACAGCCAATTGATTTAATTATTAATTTGGCAGGGGCAGGTATTGCCGACAAGCGTTGGACAGATGAACGCAAACACTATTTATTACAAAGTCGTTTACAGCCTACACAAGCGGTTTTGGATTTTATCGCTCAAGCGGAACACAAGCCAAAATTATTGATTAGCGGTTCAGCGATTGGTTGGTATGGGGCATCGGGTGATGTGCCATTGAGCGAGCAGAGTGGCTATCATGATGATTTTAGTCATCAATTGTGCCAAGCGTGGGAAGATTTGGCATTCACTGCACCGATTCCGACCACGATTATCCGCACTGGCGTAGTGTTGGATGTGTTGGGCGGTGGGATGTTGGCGAAATTATTGCCAAGTTTTAAACTCGGTTTGGGTGGTAAATTGGGTGATGGTCAGCAAATCATGAGTTGGATTGCTTTGCAAGATTGGATACGGGCGGTCAGTTTTATTATACAACGTCATGAAAATCAACAGCTAATCACCAAAGTGTATAATCTCACTGCACCAAAACCAGTGACCAATGCCGAATTTACCCAAGCTTTGGGGCGATATGTCAAACGTCCAACCTTGATGACCGTACCTGCATTTACGCTAAAATTGGCATTGGGGGAAATGTCCACGTTATTACTTGATGGGCAAAAGGTTTTGCCAAAACAGTTGCTTGATGATGGCTTTGTGTTTTTGTATGATGAGATTGGGCAATATTTGTCCAAAGATTAACAGAATATCTTTTTAGGATTGTTTTTGTAGGTTTTAAAACTGACGCAACTATAAAGCATATTCTTATTTTATGGAAAATAAATGGTTCAATAAATTTGCGTTCAATCACCGTAAATGCTGTACTTTTTTACGCTGATTGGTGTATAAATTGCCTTATTTTATATGGTTATGAACATGACAGACGATCTTATTCAACTTGATACACGTGGTTTGCATTGCCCCGAACCTTTGATGATGCTACACCAAGCTGTCCGCAAAGCCAAAGCTGGACAAATGATTGAGATGTATGCGACAGATCCATCAACCAGCTGGGATGTTGCAAAGTTTTGTACCCACCTTGGTCATACTTTGGTGGAACAGTCAGAACATAACGTCAATGAGGTTACTGAATATCACTATAAAATTTGTAAGAAAACCAGCTAATACATAGTACTTTTAAGTGAGATGAATTTGGCTTCCGAACTTATACATATCACTTATCTTGCCAAAGTATCGCTCAAAAACATGCTTTGGCTTTTTTATGTGCCTAAAGTTTGCTACTATTGCTTTTAGTTATCAATCAAGGTGGAAATCATGCTAAATCAAAATACACAATACGCCAAGCAATTTGCCAATCTTGAGCAACGAGATGTGATTTTATTTGATCTTGATGGCACTTTGGTGGATTCTGCCAAAGATATTTACCGTGCCATGAATCTAACCCTTGCTGATTTAGGTCGCCCAAGCGTGAAGGAAGAACAAATTCGTATTTGGATTGGGCGTGGGGCAAGTCAGCTGTGTGAATGTGTGCTAAAACATCAAGATGGCGAAGTAAATTCACAACAACATCAAATTGTATTTGACAAATTTGTCGCAACTTATGAGCAAAATATTTGTGTCGATACTGCATTATATGCAGGCGTGGCGGAATTTTTGCAATATTGCCAGCAACATGGTAAGAAAATGGCAGTGGTGACCAATAAACCTTATCAAGCGACGATTAATTTATTAAATGAACTCAATTTGATGGATTATTTTGCTCTGGTGTTGGGTGGCGATAGCTTGCCCGAACGTAAACCATCACCATTACCATTATTGCATAGCTTGGAAAAATTGAATTGTACTGCCGAACGTGCCTTGATGATTGGTGATTCTCGTAATGATGTGGAATCGGCTCGCAGTGCAGGCATTGATTGTGTTGCATTGACTTATGGCTATAATCACGGTGAGCCTTTAGCTGATTGTCAGCCGCAGTGTGTGATTGATAACTTAAATGTTTTAATTTGATAAGAGAAAATATGAAACTTAGCGTTATTCAAGGCGACATTACTGAGCAATACGTTGATATTATTGTCAATGCAGCCAATTCATCATTATTAGGCGGCGGTGGCGTTGATGGTGCAATTCATCGTAAAGGTGGACGGCAAATTTTAGAAGAATGCCGCAAAATTCGAGCTAAAGAAGGAAGTTGTGCAACAGGTCAAGCCGTGATAACAACAGCAGGAAATTTACCTGCAAAATATGTTATTCATACGGTGGGTTCGGTGTGGAATGGTGGAAATCATCAGGAAAAAGAATTACTTGCCAGTTGCTATACTGAAAGTTTGAAATTGGCGGTACAATATCAAGCAACGAGCATTGCTTTTCCAAATATTTCAACAGGTATTTATCGTTTTCCCAAAGATTTGGCATGTGAAATTGCAATCCAAACAGTAACAGAATTTATGCAAAATCAAAGTGTTGGTGAGCTGAAGGAAATTATTTTTGTCTGTTTTGATAATGAAAATTTTAAGCTATATCAAGATAAAATAGATCAAAAGGAAAATATTGAATGATTCCACCTATTCGCCAAAAGTTTAATCAACTGCTTAATTTTGATGATGATGAGCATAATCAGGATTGGCATTTGATCTTTGCGGATGAAACACGGCTGGATGAATTTATTCAGTGTTATCAGCAATATGCTATTGATGAACATGAAAAATCATTGATGATGGAATTAATTGTTGCATCTTTTGATTTATATTTTTGGGAAGAAAATCAAGACCTTGTGATGTGGGCAAGAATTGAAGCATTATTGCAATCTGAACATCCTTTATTTGCTTATATCATCAATTATTGGTGCTTATGGGATGTCACCGAAAGCCGTGAACAGCATCCTGATTATTTTTTTAATATTACTTTTTTGATGCGAGAACTCAGTCAAACATTGCAGTAGATTTTTGAGTTCTAATAAAATAGTGTAAATGTATCCAATTTACAGTATTTTATAGTGGACTGAATGACATTATTGATTCAAATATAAAGCTAGATAGGAATGCCAATGATCACCCTTACCGAATTTGAACAGCTACAACAAGCAGGCTACAACACCATTCCTGTTTACCGTCAGCGTTTAGCCGATACCGAAACGCCTTTGACCGTGTTTGCACGTTTACGCCAACAAAAATTGGCTTATCTTTTTGAATCGGTGGAAGGTGGTGAAACGTGGGCGAGATATTCCATTATCGGCTTGGGTGAAGGTACAGTTTTTTCGTGTAATGATGGCGTTTTGAGTATTCAAGATGCACAAGGCAAGATCAGTACGCAAGATTGCCAAGATCCTTTCCAATATATCCGTGATTATCAAACACAATTCAAAGTACCACCACATGAGCTAACGCCACAATTACCGCAATTTACAGGTGGTTTGGTGGGTTATTTTGGTTATGATGCGGTGCGTTATATTGAGCCAAAACTAAAAGGCAATGCCCCAAAGAACGATCCAATTGCCTTGCCAGATATTTGGTTAATGCTATCTAAAACCGTGATTGTATTTGATAATTTAAAAGATACGTTATTTTTGATTTATCATGCCGATACCACACAAGGCGAAACTTTTGCTACGGCACAGCAACATCTAGACGATATTGAACGATTGCTTGCTGAACCTGTGCAATTGACTGCACAAAAGCATAACTTTCCACAATTTACATCCATGACCGGCGAAGAAAAATTTTTACAAGATGTCGATAAAGTCAAAGAATATATAAAAGCAGGTGATGTCATGCAAGTCGTGCCTGCACAGCGTATGGTGTCGGATTTTGATGGTGATGCCATTTCGGTGTATCGTGCTTTGCGTCATCTCAATCCATCGCCTTATTTGTTCTTATTGCAAGGTTATACTTTGGCGGATGGCAAGGATTTTCATATTGTCGGCTCTTCACCCGAAATTTTATGTCGTTTAGAGGACGGTATGGCGACCGTGCGTCCAATCGCAGGTACACGCCCACGTGGTAAAACCGCTGCCGAAGATTTGGCTTTAGAACAAGATTTATTGGCAGATGAAAAAGAAATTGCTGAGCATTTGATGCTGATTGACTTGGGACGTAATGATATTGGACGTGTCGCTGAAATTGGCGAGGTGCAAGTCACCGATAAAATGGTGATTGAGCGTTATTCACACGTCATGCATATTGTGTCTAATGTGCAAGGTAAAGTGAAACAGGGTATTGATGCTTTAGATGTATTGCAAGCGACTTTCCCAGCAGGAACGCTATCGGGTGCTCCAAAAATCCGAGCCATGCAAATTATCGATGAGTTAGAACCAGTAAAACGTGGTGTATTTGGTGGTGCAGTGGGTTATTTGGGTTGGCATGGTGAAATGGACTTGGCAATCGCCATTCGTACAGGTGTCATTCGTGATAAAAAAGTCTATGTACAGGCTGGAGCAGGCATTGTGGCGGATTCTGTACCGAGTTCAGAGTGGAATGAAACGCAAATAAAAGCCCGTGCAGTGATAAAGGCGGTCGAATTATCGGCAAATAGCTTAATTTTGTGAGAAAAAAGCATTTTTTTAATAAAAAGTGCTTGCACTAATTCTAAAATTTGCTAAACTGCACACCGTTCCGATACGAAACGTATCAAACAAAAGAAACGCCGACATAGCTCAGTTGGTAGAGCAACTGACTTGTAATCAGTAGGTCATCAGTTCGAATCCGATTGTCGGCACCATTTCTTTAGTATGTTAGTTTGGAATAAGCACTGAAAAGAGTGTGTAATTAGGTGAGGTTCCCGAGCGGTCAAAGGGAGCAGACTGTAACTCTGCCACGAAAGTTTCGAAGGTTCGAATCCTTCCCTCACCACCATTTTATACTTCAATCATCTGTTAAATGTCTCGTTAAAACATCAAGCATTGAAAGTGATGACTGTGCGGGAGTAACTCAGTTGGTAGAGTGGCAGCCTTCCAAGCTGCATGTCGCGAGTTCGATCCTCGTCTCCCGCTCCATAAGTTGAAGTGAATTCGCTCTTATAGCTCAGTGGTAGAGCACTCCCTTGGTAAGGGAGAGGTCTCGAGTTCAAATCTCGATAAGAGCTCCAGATTGTGCTATATAGTGTTATTGTAAATGAAGCAGGCTTTTTAGTCTGCTTTTAAAGTATTAGGGTTTAACGTTTTTTTAAATTGTTAAACATCACCTGTGTTCATTACTCAGTTATGATCGAGTAGCTCGACGTAAACGAGGGAGATTATTATGGCTAAGGCTAAATTTGAACGTAATAAACCACACGTAAACGTGGGCACTATCGGTCACGTTGACCATGGTAA
>NZ_JBHFHK010000065.1:0-10871 GCF_041928215.1 Hubeiibacter jixunmingi
GGTTTTTTTGTCATGCCTTATGCTACTATAGTTTATTCCCCTTATGCAAAAAAATTACGGTTTTGCGTAAGTCCTAAGTTAAATCTTTCGGCTCGTTCTCGTTGGTAGTGGTCTGGATAGGTTTCTATGTCTTGGCGTAGTTTGTCCATGTCTATCTTCGATTTACGTGTGGTAACCACTTTACGCTCTGGTTGTTTTTTCCAGTTTTGAATAGTGGATTTGCTGATGTTATATTCACTAGCTAACGCTCGATAAGGTATCCCTGATTCGAGTTTCGCTAGTATCATTTGTCGGTAGTCTTGTGAGTATGCCATAGTTATATTGTACCAATTTTATTTTTCTTTTGCTATATCTTGTAACGCACCGCCATTTTGCCCAACGCCGATTAAGGGCTTTTTGCTATTAAAGCGATGTTGCCCACGTCGATTGACTGTGCCATCACGGCGAAAATGACGGTCTTCCAAGGTATTCCATAAAGTCACCGAGCTGTTTTCTTGCCAGCGTGAGCCATCGGGGGCAGTGGACGTGCGAAAGCGGTCTTGTGTGGTTGCCACCAAGTGTTCGCCTATATCTTTGAGCATGGCATCATTTTGCAGATTGCCTTGCACCTGTTCTAAGACATTGACCACGATGTCATGTTGTAAATCAAATTCTAATAGCATACTTGACCTTTTCGTAAAAAAACCTTAATCTGATAAAAATGACTAGCCCTTAGGAAAGTTATAGTCTGCCGACTTCCGCATTAGCTTTTGGCTTTTTGGCGTGGTGGGGTTTGAATTATCAAACCGAGAATTGGGTAGCGTTCTCCTAGTCATTTATCCCATTCAGGACGTTCAAACAACACCATACCTTTGCTTTTCAATTTCTCGACTTTACTATTATCTAGTCGATACGATTTTAAATATACTTCTTTGCCATCTGCAGTCTGATGGATAATTGCCAAATAACGCTTGCCATCATCGTTTAACCCTTCAATCCAAGTTGTTTGCTGACGGTATCTAGTTTGCTTTTTGAATTGATTTACCTAGCCAATCATCCATCACATCTACGATATGTATTTGCTGCACAGGCTGAGCGATTACCTGCTGTATAGAAAAAATTAAATCGCTGACTCGCTGATAAGGCGATAAGCTATCGATATAATGCACGGTCTTGCCCGCACGCAACAGCTTGTCTCGATATGCCTGCATACTGGCACGGTGAAAGCAAATTTTACTTTGATGAAAAGGATATTGCCGAAACAACAGCCTCTCTTCAATCAAAATACATTCATCTTGCCACAGCGTGACGTCCGCAAACAATTGATGCGGAAAAATAATACTGACCGTAAATGCTGACATGGTTTAATAAGCGTCGTGCAAAAGTTATGACGGCGTATTTTGCTTGGCATCAGCCAGAGCTTTATCCAAGTTGCCCTGTACAGTCTTTTCAATCAAAGGCAAAAAACTTTTGAATAAAAAAACCAATTTGGTCTTCATATCAAACACTCGGCTATCAACCACCAAAATACCGTCAACACCTGCCCGTTTAAATTGCACGGTCATTTTATCTGCTTGTCTGTCCACTTCGCATTGCATTTTATAGTCTTATTCTGCAGAAATAATCCAAGCTTCAGTAATCGCAAAAGCTTGCTCAAGCGTAATGCCATGTTCACGGTAAATCACAAAATTATGCATACTCTATCCTTTACTCATTGCAATAAAATCAATGTAAGCCATCAAAACAAGTCGCTGTCACAATGTCGATAATGGCATCATCATCATACATTTTTGAGCTTTTTAAAAAGCCCAACACAGGGTCACAGGCACGGGCATATAGCGTATACAGTATGGCTAAGGCAGGCACATGTGTACCCAATTCGCCATCCGCTTGGGCTTGTTCTATCCATTCACCAAGGCTATCTGACATCAAAATCAGATTATTGGTGTAATCATCATTAGCAAGTAAGACTTCACGAAGTTGAGAATTTTGACTCGGTAAATTGGGCATTTTATTGTTTAATTTTAGTCGCATCGCCCATTGCGTTAAGCCTTTGAGTTTATTTAATGCGGATACATCTTGGGCGTTTAGTTGCTCAATTTCTTGGCGTGCTTTGTCCATAATATCGACCAATGCCGCCATCCCCAATGCCTCTTTGCTAGGGAAATGACGGTACAGCGATGCCTTGGCAATACCGACCGTATCGGCGATTTCGTCCACGGTCATGGCATCATAGCCCTTGGTGGCAAGCAAATGATTGACCGTTTGGATGATCAAGTTTTCTCGCTCAATCATCATTTTTTGTTTAAAGCTAAGTTTTTTCATGCTGCAAGTGGACTGTTATTGGCAAGATAAAATGATAGGCAGAATTATACGATAATTTTTTATTTTATACGATAGCATCTAAAAAATACTTTATGTTTATTTTTATACTAATTAGTATAAAAATTCTTGCTATTTTGGATTTGCTCGCTTATAGTACGCTGAAAGTAGAAGTATCTTTTGTCTCAGAGTTCTGGGTCTCCGACAATCTCGGTACGGTTCACTAAGTCATCATCAAAAAACAGATTAATAACATAGTCGCCTGTAGCAGTATCAGACAGCTTATCAAATTGACTTGAATTATCGTTATCGGCTGTGGTATTATTCTCATTAGAAGCGTGGTATAGGGCAGGATCGACTGCTTCATTAGAAGCCTCGCCAGCAGGTAATGCCAAACTCTTTCATTTTTCTAAATGCCTTATTGCACATTTATTAGTCAAAATTCATAATGCAATAATCCATCTATATCTTTTTCAATAACGATAATAAAATTAAATTCTTTTTTGTTAATAAAAACCTCTTATTTACTGTATCATTTTATTGTACCACTACAGCCTTATAAAAAGAGCCGTTCGAATCAGCTCTTTTTTGATACGATAAAACAAATTTATAAAACAATGATCCATCTTATTGACGGTTATAAAGCTCTTTAGCCATGTGTTTTGCTACTTTACGTTTTAGCTTCTCATTGTTATTAATTGTATTACAAATCTCTTCATTACCCTCTAATCTTTTAAAAAACAAATCATCTAATTGATTGAATAAAAAATCAGTAAAGGTTTCTAATGAATTTGCTTTACATGCCTGCAAAATCGTTTCACTATCCATACTATCTAATAACACTTGATCAAAGAAGAGTCGATCGGCTGGTGTAAAGTCTGTGCCATAGTCGGTATTGAGTTTATTTATCATTATTTCGATATTGCTAATAGTCTTTGGCTTGCCTGTACCTACATCGGTAGAGCCTTTTAGCCCGCCTGCTTCGCCTTCACCTAGATTGATTGCACCTTCGTGCATTTTTTCTAGCTTATAATACTGTAGTACCACATCTTTAGTAATATCGATTTTAGGTTCTTTACTGCCTTTAGGTAGCTTGGCGAGTAATGCCCTTAGATAAATAAAGCGTTTTTCGTGGCTAGTGTCCGAGTAGCTTATGATCTGCGATACAAACAAGTATAGGTTAATGTAGCTTTGTACATCACTTTTAAACTTGCGTTTATTCTCTTCTTGTATCTCTTCGCTACTGTCTTTTATGTTTTCATAGCGTTCTACTGCCTTAGCTAGTATGTGATTCATCTTTCCATGCACACTATCATTTTTACGCACTACGGTTTCTGTTGATAGCCATAAATTGACTAGCTCATCTACTTCATCTTGCACGTAGATTTTATATTCATCAATCTGCGTGGCTAATGAGTCTAGCTTTTCGCTGTCGGGTAATTCATTAACATGGGTAACGGTATAATAATCTTTAAACGCCTTATGTATATCTTCATGCGTATTGACAAAATCAAGTACAAAGGTATCTGTCTTACCTGTGGTGGTACGGTTAAGCCTTGATAGCGTCTGCACCGCTTGCACCCCTGATAATCTTTTATCGACAAACATAGTATGCAATAACGGCTGATCAAAGCCTGTTTGATACTTTTCTGCGACTAATAATACTTTATAATCATCAGTATTAAAGCTATCTTTGAGCTTGGCTTCAGGGATACCGCCATTCATAGCCACTTCGGTATATTCTTTGCCTGTATCGTCTAAGCTGACTTTACCAGAGAATGCAACCAATGCCTTGATACCTGTATAGCCCTTTTGTTTGATATAGTCTTCAAAGGCTAGCTTGTATTGCACGGCTGATTTGCGAGAGTCTGTCACCACCATAGCCTTGGCACGTCCGCCAATCTTGCTCATAGTTACTGTTCTAAAGTGTTCGACTATGATTTCTACTTTTTGCGAGATCACACTTGGATGAATGTTTACAAACCTTAATAGCTCAGACTTTAGCTTATTTTTAGATAGCTCTTTATTATCTTGAGATATTTTTAACAGTTTAAAGTATTGCTCATAGCAGACATAGTTAGACAATACATCCATGATAAAGCCTTCTTCTATCGCTTGCTTCATGGTATAGCTATGAAATGGTGCTTTTCCGTTCTCGCCTGCCTCGTCAAACACAGCTAAGGTCTTCCATTTTGGGGTAGCAGTAAAGGCAAAATAACTCAAGTTTGGTTGTTTTTGGCGTTTGCTTGCTTCTCTTGCCAATGCAATTTGAGCCGATTTATCAAGGTTTTCATGCTCATCGTCATCATCTTCTATATACTCTTCTAAGATAGCACTATCAATGCCGTCTCTATTGAGTAGCTTTCTTAATTGGCTTGCTGATTCGCCTGTTTGTGAGCTATGAGCTTCATCAACCACTATGGCAAAGCGTTTATCCTTAGTCGATAGGCTGATATTACCGCCATCTTCTCGCATTTTTTTAATGGCATTGAGTACAAAGGGAAACTTTTGAATAGTGGTGATAATGATCTGCGTATCACTGGCAATCGCTTCGGCTAGTTGTTTAGAGTTTTTATCAATATTGACGATCACGCCTGCTTTATGATCAAATTGACTAATGGTGTCTTGTAATTGCTTATCAAGCACCAATCTATCAGTAACTACTATCACAGAGTTAAATATCTTTTCATTATTAGCATTATGCAATGAGGATAACTGATGAGACAGCCACGCAATAGAATTGGACTTGCCCGAGCCTGCCGAGTGTTGCACAAGATAATTATGCCCAGATCCGTTGTCTTTACTATGCTTAATCAGCTTACGCACCACATCAAGTTGATGATAACGAGGGAAGATCATGACCTCGCTTACCTTATCTCGATAGCCTAGATCGGTCTTTATCTTTTTAACGGTTTTTTCTAAGTGTATATAGCGATGTACGATCTCCATTAGGCTATCTTTGGTTAATACTTCTTCCCATAGATATGAGGTGCTGTGCTTGCCTTTGATCAGTGCATTACCTGCACCATTATTATTACCACGGTTAAAGGGTAAAAAGAAGGTATCAGCACCATTTAGCCTAGTGGTCATATAGCAGTTTTCGGTATCTAGTGCAAAGTGGACTAAGGTACGAGTTTTAAAATTAAACAGCTTACCTGTAGCATTACGCTCATGCTTATATTGATAGATAGCATCTTCTACCGTCCAGTTAGTCGCAGAGATTTCGTTTTTTAGCTCCATCGTGACTATAGGTATGCCGTTAATGGATAGCACAATATCGGGTATTTCGTTATGTTCGGTTTTTATCTGTCTTGTGACTGTGACGATATTATCATCATATTTTTTTTGTGTATCTTCGTTAATGCTAGTATTGGGCTTAAAGTATGCCATTTTGATCGGTTTGCCAATACAGCGAAAGCCGTTACGCAGTACCGATAGTGATCCGCCTTCACCTTTTAGGGCGTTTGTTAGGTCGGCTATGATTCTTTCTTTTGCTTTGTCGTCACTACCCATGTTGTTTTTTACTCTTTGCCATCTTGTTGGCTGAGTAGTTTGGATAAAGGTTATGATATCATCAATAAATAGGGCTTTGTCTTTGTCATAGGCTTTTGGGTTGCCTTGTGTGTAGCCTCCTTGATTGAGTAGGTTTTGTTCTATTTCGTATTCAAAGCGTTCTTCTATGTGTCGTTTCATGATGGTTATTCCTTGTGTGTATCATTTGTGTTGGTTAGGGTTGGTATTGGCTAGGTGTCGCACGTCTATTTTTCCTGTTACGGCTTGGGTGATGAGTGCGGATCGATATTCTTTAAGTTTATCAATGGTGCTTTTGGTCGCTTGTGTCATTTTGTCAATGTTAGCGGTCTTCTCATCTAAATAATTAACAATGGCTTGTTGCTCGTTTAAAGGTAAGCTTACAATAGGCAACTTAACAATATCTGTAGCATTAATTGCAGGATAACTTACACCATTGGAATTAGCCATAATTTTAGATATGATTATTTCTGATTGCACCCAATAGCCTAAAAACTTATCAAATAAATTTTCTTTACTTCTAAGAACCGCAAAACCTGTAGATACAATTAGATTATCACTTTCTTCTTCGATTTGTGCAATTGCTTTTAAATAAGTTCTAACTGTCGAAATTATTACATCACCTTTAATAACTATTCTTCTTGCACGAGAAGGGCTTTTATGAAATAACAAATGTTCTTTATGCTTGACCCCTTCTGTTAGCGATACACTTGAAATATCAATATAATTGATTTCATAATCAGCATCTGTTTTTTCACTTAAAACATCATCATTACAACTAACTAGGTACTTTAACCGTTTAACCTCCCAATGTTCAGGAATATCGCCTAACCATTCAACACCGCTATTTTTCATTGGTGAGTTGGGGTTTAAGCCTTTGGTAACGGCATGGCTAATAATGGCGGTGCGTTGTTCGGCTAGTTTGTTAATTAATTGCTGTTGTTTGTCTATTAGTCTATCAATATGATCTGTCTTCTCATCAAGAAAATTAACAATGGCTTGTTGTTCTTGATGATCAGGAAACCAAATAAAAGAGTTTTTTAATATTGCTTGAGTAATACTAAAAACTTTTACACCACTCACGCTATTTTGTATTTGATTTCTAAATTTTTGTGAATCAAATACATAAGCTAAAAATCTGTGATTATGGATATTTTGTCTTGCAACAACCGTATGATAACCCGCAAATGTAACTATATCAGAATTTAGATGAGTAAAATTACCCGAACCTTCGTAATCCTCTGAAGTATCAGCAAAAACAAAGTCTCCTTTTTTGATGACAGCGTTTGGGTGTGTATTCAAATAGTCATTAGAAACACATTTTAACTCATGTAGAGCAGGATCAACTTCAAAGCCATATTTAGAATGAACCTCGCCATAATTTACACAAGGAATACCTTTATCTATTAGGTTAGCTTTAGTTATATTCAAACCTCCTGAAAATTCAAAAATATATTTACATTTTTTAACTTCCCAATGACTAGGAATATCGCCTAACCACGCTACGCCACTGGATTTATAGTCTGGATAGACTATAAACCCATTAGCTGTATTATTCACATTATTAACAGCCTGTATCATACATTAAGCCCCTTTAATAATTGCAATACCTCTTGCTCTAGTGTCTCAATATCCGCCTTAATATCCGCTAATGGACGTGGTGGCTCATATACATAAAAATGACGATTAAGCGGTATATCATAGCCGATCTTGGTCTTGCTATAGTCCACCCACGCATCAGGCACATGAGGCAATACCTCCGCTTGCATATAGGCTTCACAATCCTCTTTTACGAGATCGATTAGCTCATCTAGCCCCGTCTCATTGTCATAATGAAGTGGTAGTGGCAAGCTGATATTGGCAGGCAAGGGGACAAGCTCGGTGTCTTTTAATTGGCTATCGGCTTCTAGGTTGCCTTTACTGTCTTTACAGGCTTCAGCGGTTTGATCTCGCTCGCTTAATGCCTCGATAATCGCATTTTTGATAGTTGCAGATACTTTAAAGCTTTCATTATTGACCGTTAATGCCTTTAATTTTGGATCAAGCACTTTGATAAACTCGGCACGGTCTTTGTATAGAGTGTCAGACTGCATAGCCTTGAGCATATCTAGGATAGCGGTTTGCTGTTGCTTGCCTGCCTGTTCTTCTTCGGCTATAAGCTTAGCGTCTTTTTTCTTTTTGCTCTTAGCAAGGTTGATAAAGGCACTTTGAGTCTCTAATTTAGCGATACGCTCGGCACTGATCTGGAAGTTGAGACGTAATGGACGATCTACGGTAATCTTGACATGAGCAAAGTCACTATTATTAAATATCTTACTCGCTACCTTTGGCTTACCGTGCTTATCTTTGATTAATGAGCTTGTCTTATCATGTTCAAAGTCGCTATACAGTTTGGTAATATCATCAATATGGGCTTGTGATAATTCATGACGCTTACCACCTAAGCTCTTACGCATCTTTTGATAATGTTGAGTACCATCGATAAGCTGTACTTTGCCTTTTCTAGCATCAGATTTTTTATTGGATACTATCCATATATAAGTATAGATATCTGTGTTATAAAACATCTGATCGGGTAGGGCAATGACCGCTTCTAACCAATCATTCTCGATGATCCAACGGCGGATATTACTCTCACCACTGCCCGCATCGCCTGTAAACATTGGCGAACCGTTAAACACTACGGCAATACGTGAACCATCGCCACCATCATCAGGAGCATTATGCATCTTGTCAATCATGTGTTGTAAAAAGAGTAACGAACCATCATTAATGCGTGGCAAGCCTGCCCCAAAGCGACCGTCAAAGCCTTTCTCGGCTTCATCTCTAATAAAGCTCTCTTCATTAGCCCACTTGACACCATACGGAGGGTTGGCAAACATATAATGAAACTTCTTACCCTTGTGACCATCTTCGGCTACAAAGTCATTAGCTAGACTGTTGGTACTTTTGGTATCTTTTACGCCTAGGGTATTACCATAGATGATATTATCGGCAGGCTCATCTTTAATCAGTAGATCGGCACAGCAGATAGCATACGATTCGGCATTATACTCTTGACCATATAAGGTAAGATTGATATGTTGATTGTACGATTTTAAATGCTTTTCGGCAACTGATAGCATACCACCCGTGCCTGCTGTTGGATCATATATTGATTTATAAGTACCTGATACGATTAGCTCATCTTTATCTTCGGCAAAGATAACATTCACCATTAGATCAATGACTTCTCTAGGAGTAAAGTGATCGCCTGCGTCTTCGTTGGCTTGCTCATTAAAGCGTCTTACTAAATCTTCAAACACATAGCCCATTTGTAGATTGGAGATATGCTCTGGCGATAGCTTCAAGCCTGCCTTTTTTATATCGCTGACAAACTCATTAACGACTTTAAACAGGATATTTTTTTCATCAAGTTTGATAATCTCATTTTCAAACTCAAACTTGGCAAAAATATCTCTAGCCTTTGGCGAAAAGCCTTGTATATACTTGTTTAAGTTAGCTGATATATTTTCAGCATCAGCGATAATACGTTGTAGATTAAAGCCACTGGTATTGTACAAGGCATTTTTACGCTCAACTGCCGTTGCATCAAATTCTTGAATTTTTGCAAAAATAGCTTTACCCAAAAAAATCTCATTCATTCTTTCATGTTCAGGCTCTGCTTGATCTTTGTCATACACTTCTTTCATAAGATCGGTATAAGGTGCTAACACAGCATCAAAGCGAGCTAATACAATAAGCGGGAGCATCACTTCTCTGTATTGTGGTGGGCGATATGTGCCTCGTAGATTATCAGCGACCGACCAAATAACGCTGGTTAATTTACTATGTATTGGGCTTAGGTTAAAATCTGATAACTCTTTATTAGTAGAAGTTTTCATGGGTATATCCTTTAAATATTGTTAGTTTTAGATACTAACAAATGTAGATTGTTGAGCATCGGTGATTACTTGCTGATTAAGAGCATGATTATACTCTTGACGGAGCTTGATTAAAGATTCAAACAAGGCTTGCTCGTTAATACTTTGTTCCTCACGTTCGAGTATTTGTTGTTGCTCTGCTATAGACGGTATCACAATAGGTAATCGCTTAATAGTATTAATACTCGTCATCATAAGATGTACACCTTGGCTATTTTTCTCAAAGTGGCTTTTGGCTACTAAGGCATTGTTAATATACCAAACGAGGTAGGCAGGCAAGATAGTAGCTGTCGTCTCGCTTGATAACTCAATCACGCTAAAGAGATGACTAACGATAACCTTGTCTGATTCAGATCCTGTAAATAGATATGCAACAGGCTTACCACGATTAATAACCACAATAGAGTTATGCTTGAGATAGGTTTGTCTATTACTATCTTGATTAATCTTGGTAAGGTTGCTGGCATCAAATGAGCTTTGATCTGCTGATAGGTTATTACCTTGTAATAATTTACTATCACCATCATCGACTTGATCAACAGCCGTACGCATGGTCATGCCCGAGTAGGCGTAGGCGATGTTTTTGAGCTTAGTTTGCATAGCACACCTCCGATAGGTTTATGATTGAGGTTTTGCTATGATTAGCAGAAGTTTTAAGATATACTCTCATGTGAGTTTCCTTTAGTAAATTATTGGTAATTCAACTATGAAAAGTAAGTTTGCAGACCATCTTTTCATAAATGAAATTTTATGCAGTAGAGCTAATAACTGTAACTAGTCTCTATTGCATAAAGTTCATTATAAAGACTTTTCACATTAAAGCAATATATTTTTTAATAAAAATACAGTTTTATACTCTACTGCAAATATATTAAAAATAAGTTTTTTATAAACAATAACTTGTTTTTTGGGCATGTTTAAAAAAAGTTAAAGGCTAATGATTTTATCTTAGGACTTACGCAAAACCGTAATTTTTTTGCATAAGGGGAATAAACTATAATAGTAGCATAAGGCATGACAAAAAAACCAATCACACGCTTAGACTACTGCCAATACCTAATGGTGAGCCAAACCAACTACACACTCACCTACTATGCAGAGCATCACCCAAAAGAA
>NZ_JBHFHK010000066.1:0-10684 GCF_041928215.1 Hubeiibacter jixunmingi
GATTTTATTTCGCTAAGATATTAGAATTGTAGAACAGCCAATTATTTAATAATTGGCTGTTTTTTCTTTTAATGGGTTTTGTGGTCGGAGAAAGTATAATGAATGATTGGCAAAGTAGAATAGATGATGAAATTCGCCGTATAGATATTAAAACTCAAATGCAAACTATGCAAAAATCAGATTTTGCTTATTTGCAAATGATCCCACCATCATGGATGACACCAGAAGAACCTTTGATTCAACAAATCAATGCGTTAACAGCACTATATCAAGATGGAAAAATTGTTTGGGCAGCAATAGTACAAGCCAATCGCTTATTATTTGATGCAGAACAACCACACTCTTGTCCCGCTGAAATTGTTTATGACCCCACAGGTCAAGCATCTACCGAGCAACTACAACAAGTTGCCGGACACTTATTTAGTCTAAAGAACACAACGCCTGATGATCCAGAATTATTGGCTTATGCCCAACATGTCACCGATGAAATGGATAGACAAGCCCATTTAGTACCAAAGTCCATCAGTGAATATCCGCTTTATACATGTAGTATTTTTATTTGGCGTTTACATTTGCCGAATGGTGTACTGAATCAGCGTTCCATACCGATTTTATTACATCCAAAGCGTTCGGGAATTTGTACGGTTTTACCTGCGTATTTTTGGCGAGAAAGCTATTTTTATCAGCATTGGCTGATGCATGATGATGAAGCAGCTTTATTGCCTGCATTTCAAACATTAAATCGTAATGCTCATTTTTGGAAAGATTTACAAGCAGTCGCTCAACCAAAATTAAGTGATTTTAAAGATTTTGCAGAATCAAGCCCTGTTACATCTACCACGCCACAAGCCAGCCAACACGCTTTAAATTATGTGCAAGAAATGCGTGCAAGCTGTATTGTAGATTACCAAGAAAACGCAAGCCAGCATCAACATCAGCCTTATGCTAAAAGTTATAAAGCACCCAGAATTTTGGTGATAATGACCATCGCCTTTATCTTATTCTTTTTATTCAAAAGTTGTACAGGTAATCCTATAATTTATTTCTAACTCTCATCAGGAAAAGCCGCATTTTTTAAGGTTTGAATATCGATATCTTCCGAGCAAAGTTGGATAAAGTCATAACCAAAACCACGTAATAAATGCCCTTTACGCACAGCAATCCACGTGGTATTTTTACCAAAAATATCGGTATGAATTTGCTTTAAATGATTATCTCGTTGTGGGTGATAAGACATATCACTGATAATGCCAATTCCCAAACCCAGCTCAACATAAGTCTTAATCACATCGGCATCCAACGCTGACATGACCACATCAACATTTAGCCCTGCGTCTTTAAAACATTGATCGATTTTACTACGCCCAGTAAAGCCGCCATGATAAGTGACCAAAGGATATTTTGCCAAGTCTTGTAAAGTGACTTGGTCGATCTGTGCCAATTCATGTTCCAATGGCACAACCACCGAATGATACCAATGATAATAAGGCACACTGGCAAGATTTTCTTCGGTAGTGAGAGACTCTGTGGCAATACCGATATCAGCATCACCGTGCAATAGCATTTCACGGATTTCAACTGGGCTGGCTTGTTGTAAAATCAAATGCACTTTGGGAAAGCGTTGTTTAAATTGACTGACAATCTGCGGTAATACATAACGGGCTTGGGTATGCGTAGTAGCGATGGTCAATGTACCTTCGTGAATAGCATGAAAATCTTGAGCCAAATATTTGATATTATCCGCATCAATCAGCATACGTTCTACAATTTGCAAAACTGCTTGCCCTGCATCAGTAAGGCCGAGCAAACGCTTGCCTTTACGCACAAACAATTGTACGCCCAATTCATCTTCTAAATCCTTAATATGCTTGCTGACGCCAGATTGTGATGTATATAAAGCATTAGACGCTTCAGTAAGATTAAAGTTTTGTCGGACAGTTTCACGGATAATACGCAATTGCTGAAAATTCATGGCGAACGCTTTTACAGAAAAATACCGCTATCATGCTAACTAATGCCAATCAGAAAGAAAAGCAAAAATTGTAAAAAACTGCTGTTAATCTCAAAAAAATTGAGTAAACTCATCTTAATATTCTAAGTATCATTTGCCATGAGTCTGATTTATTATCTCAACCCAAGTCAAAATCTACGACCAATTGAAGCGTATATTGATTTGGAAAATCGTGGCTTTTTATATGGTGATGGTTGTTTTACTACCGCCAAACTAAAACATGGTGAGATTGTCTATTGGCATAGACATATACAGCGTTTACAAGATGCGATACAGCATTTACAGCTTAATTGTGCGATTGAAGAGATTTTGCAAGATTATGCCATATTGTCTGAACATTTGAAAAACATAGAAAATGCTACAGTCAAAATTATGCTCAGCCGTGGTGTATCGGCACGTGGTTATGCATTACCGAATACGCCAAGTGAGCGACATTGGTTGATTTATCCGAGTAAGTCTAATTCGCAAAATCTCAATGTTCAGTTTGCTATTTTGCAAAAAGTCGGTATATCTCGCCTAAGACTAGGGCAGACTATGCCTGTATTAAAAGGAATCAAAAGCCTAAATCGACTAGAGCAAGTGATGTTAAAAGCTGATTGCGATCGTCAAGCTTGGCAAGAAGCTTTGGTGTTAGACAGTAAAAATCATTTAGTAGAAGGTATCGCCAGTAATTGTTTTTTCTACGATGGGGATGTTTGGCATACGCCTGACTTGGCTGATACGGGTATTGATGGCACAATGCGACAAGAGATTATCGCTAGAATGCAAGAGGCTGATATTGCTTTAAAAATTCGAGCGATTCATGTAAATGAATTGTTGAATATGCAGGCAGGATTTTTTTGTAATGCCTTAAATCCGATGCAAATTATCGAAAATATCATCTGTAATGGACAATTGATGACAGCACAATCTGACAATATGCAGATGCAATTTTTATCGCAGCCGTGTATTATGCTTGCCGAACGTTTACGATTACAGCAACTGACTTAAACTTTTTTGAAGTATTGCAGTTCTTTTTTGAGTGGTCTTTAGCTTATGGCTCAACAATCCAAATTATCCAAAAAAAATTCTTCATGGCTAAAGTGGCTGGCTATTTTTTTACTTTTTGTTTTCATTGCTTTGGCTTGTGCAGCATTTTATATACAAAAAGCTTTAAATGCACCTTATCCAGTTAAAGACAAAACATTGATTTTAAATGTGGAAAAAGGTGAAACGTATAATTCTTTTATCCAAAAAATGGCGGATAAAGGCATCATTAATTCGCCAAATTTGTGGAAGCTATATCAGAAATACGTGATTAAAGACACTTTAAAAGTGGGTGTCTATTCAGTTAAGCAAGGCATGACAGTACGCCAAGTGATGGATATGGTGAGTAATGCACAGTTTGCACAAATGAATCGTGTGGTATTGATTGATGGTACAAACTTTAAGCAATTTAAAACACGTTTAAAACAAGACCCAAATGTAAAAAATACCATTTTGGATTTGCCTGACGCAGAAATTATGCAAAAAATTGGCGCTGAGTATAATCATCCAGAAGGTTTATTTGCACCAGATACTTATTTCTTTGCCAAAGGTGCGACTGATGTTGAAATTTTAAAAGAGCTGCATCAACGTCAGATCCGTAATATGGAACAGGCTTGGCAAAAACCTAAAGAAGGTTTGCCATACAAGAATAAATATGAAATGCTAACTATGGCATCGATTATCGAAAAAGAAACGTCCTTAGATGCTGAACGCAATATGGTTGCTGGTGTATTTGTTCGCCGTTTGCAAATCGGTATGCGTTTGCAGACTGATCCAACTGTGATTTATGGTATGGGCGATAAGTACGATGGCAATATTCGTCGCACTGATTTACAAACGCCAACGCCTTATAATACCTATACTATCGATGGTTTACCGCCAACACCAATCGCCATGCCAAGTCTAAAATCGATGAACGCAGCGATGCAACCTGACGATTCAAAAAATATTTATTTTGTCGCGACAGGCAATGGTGGGCATAAATTTACCGAAAATTTACAAGACCATAATCGTGCTGTACAAGAGTATTTGGCAGTGATTCGTTCTAAGAAATGATGCTACAATGATGGCATATAAAAGGGCATAAACATTGCCCTTTTATTTTCATTAAAGCTTTTTGGGGGTGAGACATGTTTATTAGTTTTGAAGGCACAGAAGGGGTCGGGAAATCCACCTTGATTGCCAATGTACAACACGCTTTGCAGCAAAAAGGGCATGACGTGGTGCTGACTCGTGAACCTGGAGGCACACCTCTAGCTGAAAAGATTCGTCAAATTGTATTAGAAAAAAATCAAGAACAACTGGTTAATAAAGCCGAATTATTATTGATGTATGCAGCACGAGCACAACATATTGAGCAAGTGATTTTGCCAGCCTTACAGCAGCAAAAAATGGTATTGTGTGATCGTTTTATTGATGCCAGTATGGCATATCAACATGGTGGACGAGGTTTGCCAAAATCGTTGGTCGATGTTTTAAACGATAATTTTGTTGACTGTCTGCCTGAGATTACTTTTTGGTTAGATTTGCCTGTAGAGGTGGGTATGCAACGTGCCAAAAAACGTGGTGAACTCGATAGATTTGAGCAGGAAGATATTGATTTCTTCCAAAAAATCCATGACTGCTATGCTATGTTGGCTGAGCAATTTCCACAGCGTTTTTGTCGTCTAGATGCCAATCTGTCACCAGAGCAATTAACTGAGCAGGCTTTAAAGCATATTGCTGAAAAATTAGCATTGAAATCTGCTGATAAAATCACAGGATAATTTTGCAATTGTAAGCAATACAAGGCAAAATATGCACAGTCATTTTTATATGTTTTTTTGGTTGATAACAACATGAATAATCCTTCACAGAACACCGCAACACCATCTTGGCTGTTGGGTCTGTTGGCCTTTTCTCTATCATTGATTATTGCCGCAGCACTTGCACCAAGTTTGGGGTTGGTAAGCTATAAGCAAACTGATTTTGTCATGCTTTGTGTGGTGGCAAGTGTTTTTTTGAGTCTGCCTTTGGTATTGATGGAATTGGCTTTGGCAAAGCGTGCTAAAAGCGTGCCATTGCAAGGTATGATGCAGCTTACCCGTGATGCCGATGCCAAAACCCAATGGCGGATTAGCAGTTGGTTGGGTGTGGTGTTGATGCCGTTATGTGCGGGCGGATTATTGGCATTTGCGAGTCAGCAAGTGATTCAGCAGCAAAATTTAAGTTTATCGCCAATGATTGCGGTGTTGATTTTGACGGTGGTGGCTGTGGCATTGTCAATGTTGCCAAGAATGATTTTGTTGGCAGTGGCAGCAGGTGCAGGATTATTAGCAGTTGTATTGGGTTTGGGCGGTGATGCACAAGCTTGGGCATGGACAGCGATTGAGTTTAAAGAGTGGGGTAAAGCGGTCGCTTTAGTATTGGTCACAACTGGTCTAGGTTTTGGTGTGTACTGGCAGTTGGTGGTGAAAAATGTTGCAGAGCGTGAGCAGTTAGCACCGATGGCATTACCAATTTGGTTGGCTCAAATCGTGGGCTTGGTGGCATTTAGCTTGCTGAATCTACAAAATAGCATGGCAGTGATTTTATTGGCTGTAGCTGGTTTGGCATTGGCAGGCGTGTTGCTGAATTTAACGCGTGAGCAACTCTTACAACGTCAAGTAGCACTGCCAATTCAAGCAGTGATTTTACTTGTGCCTGTACTACTATGGGTATTGCCAATCACAAAAGTATTGTTTGTTATCTTTATTTTATTGGCATTATTCAACAGCTTGGCAAGCAGCGTCTTCGCAGGTTGGATCATGAAAATCAGCCATTTGCGTAAGTCATTGCAGTTTTCTAGTGAAGTCAGTTATAACCTATGGCGAGTGATGGTGCGTATTGTGGTACCATTGGCAGTAGTATTGGCATTGATTTCTTTAATTTTAGGTCTGGTTGGTTAATCATTTGATGAATGCTTCAGCGGAAAATATTCAGGTCAGCATTGTTTATTGTGATGCCGAACGATGCCATCAACAGACTTTAAATATTGTTCGTGGCAGTAATATTGCAATGGCTTTGCAACAGAGTGATATGGTCAAAACCTTGACTTTGCTAGAGCCTTTGCAAGTAGGCATCTTTGGCTTAAAAATGCCGATGGATACTGTGTTGCAAGATGGCGACCGTATAGAAATTTATCGTCCACTGACCATGAATCCGAAAGATATTCGCCGCAAACGTGCCGAAAAACATCCAGTTGGTCGCTTTCTTAAAGGCAATCAATATCGTAAACAGCAGATTAAGGCCAATCAATCGAATCAAGCTCGACAAAATGAGAGTCAGTCTAACGGATCTTAACACTAGTTTAATTTATAGGTTATTTTTATGCAAAATATGCCAATCCAACAACACGGCACGCATCCATTTTGGGACATTATTCATACTGTAGAGAATTTTCCTAAAGCAGGAATTGATTTTTTTGACATTAGTCCTTTGCTTAACGGACATCAACAAGCTTTAGTACAAGCTTTGATTGATGCTGTACCGAGTGATGTTTTTGCCGAATGTGATTATCTATGTGCGATTGATGCACGCGGTTTTATTTTGGCAAGTATGTTGGCGATTAAACTCGATAAGCCGTTGATTATTGTGCGTAAAAAAGGCAAATTACCACCACCAGTATTTAGCTATAGCTATGGTTTGGAATATGGCACAGATACTTTAGAAATCAGCCAAAATATTCAATCAGGCAAAGTATTAATTATAGATGATGTGCTGGCGACAGGCGGTACACTCACCGCATGTCAAAAGTTGTGTGAAATGGCTGGACATCAAGTACTTGGTGCATTGGTATTATTGGATTTACCAATACTGCATAAGCAACTAGATATGCCGATATTCAATGTATTAAGTAAATGATATAAAAAAAGTGGCTCAAAAATAAGCCACTTTTTTTAATTTCAACTTTACTCAAATTGAATTAGATATATTCAACTTTAACGATTTCATATTCGACTTCGCCTTGCGGTGTAGCAATCTTTGCTTCATCACCTTCAGACTTACCAATCAAACCACGAGCAATTGGTGAGTTGATTGAGATTTTATTGATTTTAAAATCAGCCTCATCATCACCAACAATTTTATAGGTCGATTGTTCATCAGTATCAAGATTCGCAATAGTAACAGTCACACCAAAAATTACACGACCATCTTGGGGTAACTGGTGAATATCTACCACTTGTGCAGCACCCAAACGTCCTTCAATCTCTTGAATACGTCCTTCACAGAAGCCTTGTTGCTCACGTGCAGCATGGTACTCAGCGTTTTCTTTAAGGTCGCCATGTGCACGAGCCTCAGCAATAGCTTGAGTGATACGTGGACGTTCTACAGATTTGAGTTGATTAAGCTCATTCTCAAGAGCGACTTTGCCCTCGGGAGTCATTGGATAACGTTGCATGATGATTCCTTGCATATAAATAAATACAAAAAACTCCAAGCCACTTTACTTCAAAGGCAAGCGGTAGAGTAGTGTATTAAAGATTAAAATTAGAGACAGCGTATTTTAACTGATATTTATAAAAAGTCATCCATATTTATTGTTAAAATCAGCAATCGATATTTTATGCCGAAAAACAAAAAACCACCTTGACGGTGGCTTTTTGCATTCAGTATTTTAAAGTACTGATTATTTAGCAGCAGATGCAGCAGCAGAAGCTTCAGCATGAGCGTCAGAAGCAGCAACAACAGCTTCAGAAGCAGCCATGTTAGCGTCAGAAGCAGCAACAACAGCGTCAGATGCAGCAGCAACAGCTTCAGAAGCAGCGTCAACAGCTTGAGAAGCTGCAACAGTAGCTTCAGATGCAGCAGCAGGAGCTTCTTCTTTTTTACCACAACCAACTAAAGCAACAGTTGCAGCTAAACCTAAAGCGATAAGTAACTTGTTCATATTCCTATCCTCACAAATGGAATTAAAGTGTTTGTAGAACTCGGAGTGCATTATAATCATTAAAAATTGCATTGCAAAGACTATTTTATTGCAATTTGTAAACATTTTATCCATATTTGATTAAGATATTGAAAAACATATAATTTTAAATTTAAAAAAATTACAAAAAAAAATAAAGTCGAGTCAACCTTTTTGTCAACCCGACTTTTTTGCCATAATTAGGTCGTAATTTGACCTAAAATAGACTAAATATTATACATTGAAACGGAAGTGCATCACGTCACCGTCATTAACAACGTAGGTTTTACCTTCCAAACGCCATTTACCTGCGTCTTTGGCACCATTTTCACCGTTATACTGCACGAAATCATCATAGGCAATCACTTCAGCACGGATAAAACCTTTTTCAAAGTCCGTATGAATCACGCCAGCAGCTTGAGGTGCAGTCGCACCAACTTTGACTGTCCAAGCACGTACTTCTTGTACACCAGCAGTAAAATAGGTGTGCAGACCAAGCAATGAATAACCAGCACGAATAACACGGTTTAAACCTGGTTCTTCCATGCCCATCGCTTCTAAAAACTCGGCACGCTCATCATCTTCAAGCAAAGAAATTTCAGCTTCAATTTGGTTACATAATGCAACCACGATGGCATTTTCTGATTCAGCTAAGTTTTTTACTGCATCAAGATGTGGATTATTTTCAAAACCATCTTCTGCAACGTTGGCAATATACATGGTTGGCTTAAGCGTCAATAAACCAAAACCACGCAATAATTTGCGTTCATCATCAGACAAGTCCGCTGCACGAGCAGGGCGACCTTCATCTAACAATGGTTGTAACTTTTCTAAGACCGCTTTGGTGGCAACAGCTTCTTTGTCACCGCTTTTTGCAACTTTGGTCAAACGAGTAATGGCTTTGGCAACCGTATCCAAATCGGCTAATGCCAATTCAGTGTTAATCGTAGCAATATCATCTAATGGGTCAATTTTTCCATTCACATGAATGACGTTTTCATCTTCAAAACAACGTACAACATGCGCAATCGCATCGGTTTCACGGATATTTGCTAAAAATTGGTTACCTAAACCTTCACCCTTTGATGCACCAGCGACTAAGCCCGCAATATCGACAAATTCCATGGTAGTTGGCAGAATGCGTTGTGGTTTAACGATTTCAGCCAATTTTTGCAAACGCATATCTGGTACAGGGACAATGCCTGTATTCGGTTCAATGGTGCAGAATGGAAAATTTTCAGCGGCAATCGCTGCTTTGGTCAGTGCATTAAAAAGTGTAGATTTACCTACGTTCGGTAAACCCACAATGCCACAATTAAAACCCATAACATTATCCTAAGTTTTACAAAATTTTGCCTAGTTTACCCGAAATTCATGTTAAAGTCTTGCACTAAAGCAAGTGAGAGCGATAAGCCATGCGGATTTTATATCAGTTTCCAGTATCGCCATTTTGTGAAAAAGCAAGATGGATGTTAGATTATAAAGAATTACATTTTCAAGCCAAAAATCTAGTCTTAGGCTTGCATCAACCTTTTGCTTTATATCGTACTAAACAAACGCAATTGCCGATTCTATTAGATGAGCAAAAATGGTATTTTGGTAGTTTAAATATTGCTGAATATTTAGATGATCGTTATGCTGAATATCCATTAATTTTGAGAGATAAAAAGCAAGAAATTTTGCATTTAGAAAAAAGTAGCCAACAATTAGGAAAATATATTCGGTTTTGTATTTTATCGCATGCTTTGCAAGACCAAGAAAATCCCATTTTATTATCATTACTCGGTGAAAAAGGTTTACTCAAAAAGTATCAACAAATCTCAGATAAAGTCTTTCGTAAAACCATAAACCAATATCTAAAGCGACACAGTAAGAGTTTGGCAGAAACTGAACAAGAAATGTATCAATTATTAGATTTTTGTAATAAAAAGATGCAAGCAAAACAATATTTAGTAGATGACCGTTTTAGCTTGGCGGATATTTCTTTGTGTAGTATGTTAGCACCATTATTAAATATTGCTGATACACCTTGGCAACTAGAGCCTTGGCAAAGCTACACACCTATGATACAAAAATATCATGATGATTTAAATCGATTAGAATTGGCAGATTACGTGCGTCGAATTTATCAGCATCATCGTCATGCTCGGGTGGATTGGCGTGGAATCTAACCTGTAAAGATAAATATTCTGTTATAAAAGTCAGTAGTCAGTGCTTTTTAGGATAGAAACATGCCATCATAATTGCCCCAATGGTGGCAATTAACATATCTTTATGGGCATCCCACATATCACCTTGTTGCCCGTTATAAGCTTCGGCTTGCTCAGGTGAAAGTGACATTGCCAATGCCCATTCAATCAATTCATACAACATACTGCTTGCCATCACCCACATCAGTACAATAAATGCCAATTGTTTTTTGGATAAAGTTTTGAAATAATGTGCAAACACTTGATAGAAAAATGGATAAACTAACAAACCATAACCAAAATGCACCACACGATCAAACATATTGCGTTGCCAGCCAAACGTTTTGTCCAAATCAAAATTAAATAACTGAATTAACCATTCATTATATGGCACAGAAGAATATAGCCAATGTGCAGCAAAAATATGTAAAGTTAAAAAGCCAAAACATTAGATCTCTTTCGAAAATGTAAATTTAGCGATTAACTTGCCAATTTATAAATCCTGCCACTAATTTCATTCTCAATTCGAAG
>NZ_JBHFHK010000067.1:0-10678 GCF_041928215.1 Hubeiibacter jixunmingi
CGCTAGTATCATTTGTCGGTAGTCTTGTGAGTATGCCATAGTTATATTGTACCAATTTTATTTTTCTTTTGCTATACACAAGAGAACCAGTTATTAGCCGTATAGGCGACTTAGAAAGTTATGTCTCATACGTATTGACTAGCCTAGTTGTTATTAGCCGTATAGGCGACTTAGAAATTGCCATGCTTGAATTGCTTTCCATAGCAAATGTTATTAGCCGTATAGGCGACTTAGAAAACATAATATAATCCTCTTGGTTAGGGTTAGTGGTTATTAGCCGTATAGGCGACTTAGAAAAGTAAACGAGTCAAAACGTGTTCAGAATGAAAGTTATTAGCCGTATAGGCGACTTAGAAATGCAAAGCGTAAACCGTGTGCTGCGACTTTATGTTATTAGCCGTATAGGCGACTTAGAAAACTAGACTGGGAATTGTACGAGTTCGCAGGTAGTTATTAGCCGTATAGGCGACTTAGAAAATAAGTAATGCAAGCAGTACGCCAATTGCTATGTTATTAGCCGTATAGGCGACTTAGAAATGTTTTGGGTAATGTTATGCCAACAGTAAACAGTTATTAGCCGTATAGGCGACTTAGAAAATATCATCAAAGACGCTTTTCAGCATTGTTACGTTATTAGCCGTATAGGCGACTTAGAAAAACAGCCTACACAACGGCAAAATTTACCAACAGTTATTAGCCGTATAGGCGACTTAGAAAAAAACAGGATTGTGTTTTTGCCCTTTTGCATCGTTATTAGCCGTATAGGCGACTTAGAAATAAGGGTTATATGGATGTATATAGTGATATGCGTTATTAGCCGTATAGGCGACTTAGAAATTCAGCGAATCAAAAAGGGGGCGGGCGAAAAAGTTATTAGCCGTATAGGCGACTTAGAAAGCACAGCATGACCGCTGGCATGCGACGCTCAAGTTATTAGCCGTATAGGCGACTTAGAAATGAACTTTCACTTAACGCCATTTCAACAAAAAGTTATTAGCCGTATAGGCGACTTAGAAAAACAATTGCATGACATGATACAAGGGTACACCGTTATTAGCCGTATAGGCGACTTAGAAACTACAAAACCTTGACGCTGAACGAATGCGTAAGTTATTAGCCGTATAGGCGACTTAGAAAAAATCACGACTAACGGTAGCTACAGACCAAACGTTATTAGCCGTATAGGCGACTTAGAAAAATTAGGATAAATGGGTGTGAGCATAGGGGAAGTTATTAGCCGTATAGGCGACTTAGAAAAGTGCGTTCTTTGCACATCTCAATTAGCTCTTGTTATTAGCCGTATAGGCGACTTAGAAATTATAGTAGTTACGTCTATCGCGTACCCAACCGTTATTAGCCGTATAGGCGACTTAGAAAGTTCTAGGTTACTATGACGAAAGTCGTTATGAGTTATTAGCCGTATAGGCGACTTAGAAACAATATTCCCAGTCGTCCCAACCCGGTGTAATGTTATTAGCCGTATAGGCGACTTAGAAAACATTCCAAACCCAAATCGGGAGAAATTTTTCGTTATTAGCCGTATAGGCGACTTAGAAATGACGGGGATACATGGCATCATTAATTTCTAGGTTATTAGCCGTATAGGCGACTTAGAAATCTAAGCTTTCTAAGGCCGCAGTCATAAAATCGTTATTAGCCGTATAGGCGACTTAGAAAGCAGGGTCGTAACCAATCCAAACAGGGCGATTGTTATTAGCCGTATAGGCGACTTAGAAATTTCTTGTGTCGGTATGTTTACTCTCTTTTTCGTTATTAGCCGTATAGGCGACTTAGAAAAAGACTGCCCCGCACACCAAAATGATATCTACGTTATTAGCCGTATAGGCGACTTAGAAAAACTGTACAAGACCGACGGTAAAGTACTTGACGTTATTAGCCGTATAGGCGACTTAGAAAACGGCTAATATCATCTATATTTCTATCTAAAAGTTATTAGCCGTATAGGCGACTTAGAAATTCTTCGCTTGTAATGCGATATTTACCTGCTAGTTATTAGCCGTATAGGCGACTTAGAAATCACTTGGTGTGGTCGGCTGTGTAGTAGAATCGTTATTAGCCGTATAGGCGACTTAGAAATGAGGTAGCTCCTGTCCAATCCGTACCATGGTGTTATTAGCCGTATAGGCGACTTAGAAATCACACTTATACTATTCATGCTGACCCTACACGTTATTAGCCGTATAGGCGACTTAGAAACGAAGATGAAAAAACTACCGAAGAAAAAGCTAGTTATTAGCCGTATAGGCGACTTAGAAAGTCCAGCTTCATTCCCGCAATGCCCCCAAATAGTTATTAGCCGTATAGGCGACTTAGAAATGCTATCTAACTCATGTAAACAGTCCTTATTCGTTATTAGCCGTATAGGCGACTTAGAAAGCACCATTCTTAGGGTCAGCGTGATAACCCCAGTTATTAGCCGTATAGGCGACTTAGAAAGATAACGATGTATGAGGCGTCCCAAGCCAAACGTTATTAGCCGTATAGGCGACTTAGAAAACCAAATATTGCACAGGTAGCTCATCAGTATTGTTATTAGCCGTATAGGCGACTTAGAAAAGTTACTGTGGTCGTTTATTAGTCGCATTTGAGTTATTAGCCGTATAGGCGACTTAGAAAGCTTGTCGTTGTCAAGCGGAAAGCTGTGATTTGTTATTAGCCGTATAGGCGACTTAGAAATGCTTTGCAGATTATGGGCGGGACATTTACCCGTTATTAGCCGTATAGGCGACTTAGAAAAACTGAACACTAAGCAAAAAGGTGATTATTATGTTATTAGCCGTATAGGCGACTTAGAAATTAGTAAGTTTGGCAAGTTTAGCGATTTTGTCGTTATTAGCCGTATAGGCGACTTAGAAATACAAGGCGACCCACTTAATCTAGCCTGTTTGGTTATTAGCCGTATAGGCGACTTAGAAAAAGAGGATTATATTATGAAGATATATGTTGGCGTTATTAGCCGTATAGGCGACTTAGAAATTGTAGGTACTGCTTAGGATTAGATAAAATCAGTTATTAGCCGTATAGGCGACTTAGAAAGATGAGACTGCTGGAATTGTCTACCACCTTAGGTTATTAGCCGTATAGGCGACTTAGAAAGTGAGGAAGCAGACGAGGCGAAGGCTAGCATCGTTATTAGCCGTATAGGCGACTTAGAAATGTAGCCGATGCCCTAACTGAACCCTTGACCAGTTATTAGCCGTATAGGCGACTTAGAAATACGAATGGTAGTGGTGCTACGCTATGAATTTGTTATTAGCCGTATAGGCGACTTAGAAATTTATGATATGATAAAGGACGCCGTGCAAGAAGTTATTAGCCGTATAGGCGACTTAGAAATAAGCAGTACCTGCAAGGCGACCCGCTTAATCGTTATTAGCCGTATAGGCGACTTAGAAATGCTCGCTTTATCAATGGCGGTGTTGGCATTTGTTATTAGCCGTATAGGCGACTTAGAAAATTCACGTTCTGTAATGTGTTGTCAAGTGCAGGTTATTAGCCGTATAGGCGACTTAGAAAGAGAGTAATGCAAGTGAAGTGGCTGAACTTAAGTTATTAGCCGTATAGGCGACTTAGAAACGATATTCTCGTGAGGGGGCGACCGAAATCGCGTTATTAGCCGTATAGGCGACTTAGAAAAGCACTAGACATTAGGCATTAGACATTAGTTTGTTATTAGCCGTATAGGCGACTTAGAAAGATTGATTGTCAAGCTGGCGACAAAGAATGCGGTTATTAGCCGTATAGGCGACTTAGAAAACAGCTATTGAGTGATGCTAAGATGAATTGACGTTATTAGCCGTATAGGCGACTTAGAAAAAGTTGATTGATAATTAACATTCTTAATTACTGTTATTAGCCGTATAGGCGACTTAGAAAACGGTCAAAATGAGTTGCCAAGGACGGTCATTGTTATTAGCCGTATAGGCGACTTAGAAAAGCAGCTAAGCAAAACGCTAAATTTCTATTGCTATCATGCAAAAATATTTACAGCAAATACGACTACACGTAAGATAGACGACAATATTGAATTTTTTTGAGCAAAATCATGCAAGATGCTACACAGCAATTTATAGGCACGGGTGAATATATCGCAACCGAGAGTTTGAAGTTAGCAGTTCAAGCTGCACGTACATTACAAAAACCGCTACTCATCAAAGGTGAACCGGGTACAGGCAAGACCTTATTGGCAGAGCAAGTGGCACAAAGTTTAGGTATGCCATTAATTACATGGCATATCAAATCCACCACCAAAGCCCAGCAAGGCTTATATGAATACGATGCGGTATCACGTTTGCGAGATAGTCAGCTTGGTGATGACCGTGTCTATCATATTGAAAATTATATTAAACAAGGTAAATTATGGCAGGCGTTTGCCCATGACGAGCGTTGTGTATTATTGATTGATGAGATTGATAAAGCGGATATTGAATTCCCGAATGATTTATTACATGAATTGGATAAGATGTCATTTTATGTATATGAAACAGGGCAGACCATCACCGCCAAGCAACGTCCGATTATTATCATCACATCTAATAATGAAAAAGAATTGCCAGATGCCTTTTTGCGTCGTTGCTTTTTCCATTATATCGATTTCCCAGATCAAGAGACTATGAAAGCCATTATTGCGGTACATTTTGATGGACTGCAAGAACGTTTGGTCGATCAAGCTTTGGCTGTATTTTATGGTATTCGAGAAGTGCGTGGTTTGAAAAAACCGCCATCTACATCGGAATTGGTGGATTGGTTAAAATTGCTGATGGCAGATGAAAATCAAGCCGATGCCTTGTTTGATGGCAATGACGCATTACCGCCAATGGTTGGGGCTTTGCTTAAAAATGAACAAGATGTCAATCTGTTAAAACGTTTGGGATTGATGTTTAAGTTTAATCAATAACATAACGATCAATATTTTAGAATGATTAGCCGTATTTTAACTCATAATCAGAATATTGCTAATCATTCCACAATGGTTCTAAAAGTCAAATTGATTCTAGGGGTGGTGATCTTTTTGCTTTGTGGTAATCGGTGTAGCCAATGGGTTTGCGTGGTGTCTTTCATTACCAATAAACTACCATGCTGTAAAATTAATTCTACTTTTTCGCCCGTTTGTTTGTGTTTAAAGGCAAATTTGCGTTCTGCACCAAAGCTTAACGATGCTATCGCACCATCTTTTTTTAGGTCAGTCTCACCATCACTATGCCATGCCATCGATTCATCACCATTGTGATATAAATTCAGTAAGCAAGAATTAAAGCTTTCGCCTGTTTCCTGTTCGATGATTTTTTTCAATTTTAATAAGGCTTCCGTCCATGGTAAAGCCTGTTTGGTGATATTGGAATATCGATATTCAAAAGGCTTGTCGCCATACCAAGCCACTTTGCGTTTGGTGATAAAATGCTTGCCAAAAATCACTGCTTCATCATTTCGCCATGCAATGCTATCAAATAAAATTTGAAAATAATGGTCGGCATCCTGTTGTGAAAATAATTTGCCATAATAATTCACCGTACCATCTTGCGGTAGCCAATTTTTAGTGCGGTCTATAGTATCTTCAAAAAGCGACATGACTTATTTCCAAGAGATTTTTACTTCGATTTTGGATTTTAAGAGATATTCTTCAGTACCACAAATATTGTTATTGAATTACACGCATTGATTGAGTCGGGTACAAAAAATAGCGTATGATGTTGATGATTTCATTCGACCATGAATTTTGAGAAAAATTGTGTTTATCAAATTATTTTACACTTTACGCACTTACGGTGTACCTGTATCGACCCGAGAATTGTTAGATTTGCATGCAGCATTGGACGCAGGTTTGGTATTTACCGATCAAGAGCAATTTTATCAATTAGTGCGTCTATGTATGGTCAAAGATGAAAAACATTTTGACAAATTCGACCGTGCCATGGCGGATTATTTTCACGGTGTGGATAGCCTTGATATTGATGAGCTGATGAATAAGTTGGGACATATTCCCAAAGAATGGCTAGAGCTGAAACTTGACCCAAAAAATCTCACCGAAGAACAAAGACGCTTACTCAAAAAATACGGCTCTTTGGAAGAATTGATGAAAGCCTTGCAAGAACGCTTAAATGAACAAAAAGGACGCCATCAAGGTGGTAATAAATGGGTCGGTACAGGCGGAACGTCACCGTTTGGAGCCTATGGCGATCATCCCGAAGGTATTCGCGTGGGTGGTGAAAGTCGCAAACGCAGTGCGGTCAAAGTGTGGGAACAAAGGCAATATCGTAATTTGGATGATGAACAAATTTTACAAACCCGTCAAATGCAAATGGCGTTACGACGGTTAAGACGTTTTGCACGGCAAGGCATTGCGGAAGAATTGGATATTGATGCCACGATTCAGACCACAGCAGAAAAAGGCATTTTGGATATTCAACTTCGCCCAGAACGGCAAAATGGCGTCAAAGTTTTAATGTTATTTGATATTGGTGGTTCGATGGATGATTATATTGAACAATGCCAACAGTTATTTAATGCCGCACGGTTTGAGTTTAAACGCTTGGATTATTTTTATTTTCATAATTGTATTTATGATTATGTGTGGACTGATAATGCTCGCCGTCATGAAAGTCGTATGGCAACGATGGATTTGTTGCAACGTTATGGCAAAGATTATTGTGTGATTATTGTTGGTGATGCCAGTATGGCACCTTATGAAATTACCACAGTTGGCGGTTCGGTTGAATATATGAATAATGAAGCTGGGGCGGTGTGGCTACAGCGAGTACAGCAACATTTTGATAAAGTCGCTTGGCTTAATCCACAAGATGAAAAATATTGGCAATATACCCATAGTATCAGTATGATTCAGCAGATTTTTCAGCAAAAAATGTACCCAATGAGCTTGCAAGGTATTGATCATATGACACGTTATTTGGCGAAGTAGTTGGTTCTAATTTTTAAAAATCAAAATATATGCATTTTTCATCCTTAGTCTGAAAGCAACATGAATTGATCATGCCATAATTGAGTAAAAAAGACGATTTAAAATACGATGCATGCGAGATAAAATCGACAATAAGTGCTGTTTAAATCTAAGGCAAATAAGCGAGTGATGCTGACTTGACTTAAATTTGACAAAGGCTTAAAATAGTACGTCCCTAAAAGTGTCTATAGATAACATGGGTTATTTTGGATAATTTTGGGGTTGTTTAATCAACGGGAGAATTGCCACATGGCAACAACAAATCAGTTGATCCGTAAGGGTCGTACAACTTTGGTTGAAAAATCCAAAGTTCCAGCGTTGAAGGCTTGCCCACAACGCCGTGGTGTATGTACTCGTGTTTATACGACTACACCTAAAAAACCTAACTCAGCAATGCGTAAAGTGTGCCGTGTACGTTTGACTTCAGGCTTTGAAGTATCAAGCTACATCGGTGGTGAAGGTCACAACCTTCAAGAGCATAGCGTAGTATTAATCCGTGGTGGTCGTGTTAAAGACTTACCAGGTGTACGTTATCACACTGTACGTGGTTCTTTGGACTGTGCTGGTGTTAAAGATCGTAACCAATCACGTTCAAAATATGGTGCAAAACGTCCTAAGAAATAATCAATTTTTGATTAATCTTAACGTTTAATGCTGTTTCGCTTATCAGAACCCCGTCAATGTTCTATATCAATTTGAGCTTATCGGCTCTGAAATAAGCGACGTAGTAAGGCCAGCGTAAGCACACGACACTCGTGCTTTCTGTTGGATTATCCTGAAGTGTCATAATTTATAGGTGTTAAAATGCCAAGACGTCGCGTTGTCGCTGCCCGTGAGATCCTTCCAGATCCTAAGTTCGGTAGCCAAACTATTGCCAAATTCATGAACCATGTTATGCAAGATGGCAAAAAATCAATCGCTGAAAGTATTGTTTACGGTGCATTAGACCGTGTACAAGAAAAAAACAAAGTAGACCCAGTTGAATTTTTCGAAACTACTCTTGAAAAAGTTCGTCCTATGGTCGAAGTAAAAGCACGCCGTGTTGGTGGTGCTACTTATCAAGTTCCTATGGAAGTACGCCCATCCCGTCGTACTGCTTTAGCGATGCGTTGGTTGGTAGATGCTGCTGCGAAGCGTTCTGAAAAAACTATGGCATTACGTCTTGCTGGTGAGTTGCTTGATGCAGCTGAAGGTAAAGGCGCTGCTGTGAAAAAACGTGATGATGTGCATCGTATGGCTGAAGCCAACAAAGCATTCTCACACTACCGTTTCTAAGCGGATAAAACAGGTTTTAGTATCTCAACGGCATTTTGATTATTTGGATGGTTTGAAAAAAATATTTGAAGAATTAAGATGCCCCTGTTTTAAAACAAAATTTTAGGAATGTAAAATGGCTCGCCAAACTCCAATTACTCGTTACCGTAATATCGGTATCTCTGCACACATCGATGCAGGTAAAACTACCACAACAGAACGTATCTTGTTCTACACAGGTGTATCTCACAAAATTGGTGAAGTACATGATGGCGCTGCGACCATGGACTGGATGGAACAAGAGCAAGAACGTGGTATTACCATTACTTCTGCTGCAACAACTTGTTTCTGGTCAGGTATGGGTAACCAATTTGACCAACACCGTATCAACGTAATTGATACCCCAGGACACGTTGACTTCACGATTGAAGTGGAGCGTTCTATGCGTGTACTTGACGGTGCATGTATGGTTTACTGTGCAGTGGGTGGTGTACAACCGCAATCTGAAACTGTATGGCGTCAAGCTAACAAGTACCAAGTACCACGTCTTGCTTTCGTAAACAAGATGGACCGTACTGGTGCAAACTTCTTCCGTGTTGTCGAACAAATGAAAACACGTTTGGGCGGTAATCCTGTACCAATCGTGATTCCAGTTGGTGCTGAAGACACATTTACTGGTGTTGTTGACCTTATCGAAATGAAAGCAATTATCTGGGATGAAGCATCTCAAGGTATGAAGTTCGAATATGGCGACATTCCAGCTGACTTAGTTGAAAAAGCTCAAGAATGGCGTACCAACATGGTTGAAGCTGCTGCTGAAGCATCTGAAGACTTGATGGACAAATACTTGAACGATGGTGACTTGTCTAAAGAAGAAATCATAGCTGGTTTACGTACACGTACGTTGGCATCAGAAATCCAAGTTATGCTTTGTGGTTCTGCATTTAAAAACAAAGGCGTACAACGTATGCTTGATGCAGTAATCCAATTCTTACCATCACCAACAGAAGTGAAGCCAATCGAAGGTGTACTTGACGACAAAGCTGAAACAAAAGCGACGCGTGAAGCATCTGACGAAGCACCGTTCTCTGCATTGGCATTCAAAATCATGAACGACAAGTTCGTAGGTAACTTGACTTTCGTACGTGTTTATTCTGGTGTATTGAAGCAAGGTGATGCGGTTTATAACCCTGTTAAATCTAAACGTGAACGTATTGGTCGTATCGTACAGATGCACGCTAACGAACGTGAAGACTTGGAAGAAATCCGTGCAGGTGATATCGCTGCGTGCGTAGGTCTTAAAGACGTTACTACTGGTGATACATTGTGTGATGAGAAAAACATCATTACGCTTGAACGTATGGAATTCCCAGAGCCAGTAATTTCATTGGCTGTTGAACCAAAAACTAAAGCTGACCAAGAAAAAATGTCTATCGCTTTAGGTCGCTTGGCGAAAGAAGATCCTTCATTCCGTGTTTACACTGACGAAGAATCTGGTCAAACGATTATTGCGGGTATGGGTGAGTTACACTTAGACATCATCGTAGACCGTATGAAGCGTGAATTCGGTGTTGAAGCGAACATTGGTAAACCAATGGTAGCGTACCGTGAAACTATTCGTAAGATGGTTGAGCAAGAAGGTAAATTCGTTCGTCAAACAGGTGGTAAGGGTAAATTTGGTCACGTTTATGTACGTTTAGAACCAATGGATCCAGAATCTGAAAAAGAATACGAATTCGCTGAAGAAGTTGTTGGTGGTGTTGTACCAAAAGAATTCTTCGGTGCGGTTGATAAAGGTATTCAAGAACGTATGAAGAATGGTGTCTTGGCTGGTTACCCAGTTGTTGGCATCAAAGCGACATTGTTTGATGGTTCTTACCATGATGTCGACTCTGATGAATTGTCATTTAAGATGGCAGGTTCTTACGCGTTCCGTGATGGTTTCATGAAAGCTGATCCAGTTTTACTTGAACCAGTCATGAAAGTTGAAGTAGAAACTCCTGAAGACTACATGGGCGATATCATGGGTGACTTAAACCGTCGTCGTGGTATGGTTCAAGGTATGGATGACTTACCTGGTGGTACAAAAGCAATCCGTGCAGAAGTACCACTTGCTGAAATGTTTGGCTATGCAACGCAAATGCGTTCTATGTCACAAGGTCGTGCAACGTACTCAATGGAATTTGCAAAATATGCAGAAACTCCACGTAACGTTGCTGAAGGTATCATCGCTAAGTTCCAATCTGGCGGTAAAAAAGGTGACGATGAGTAATCTTTCGGTTAATATAGAAAGATAACTTATTGCAAGTTTAATTTAAAAACTAAACTGCCTGTATATTGAATCTCAAATACAGGCTTTACACAGGAAAAGATTATGGCTAAGGCTAAATTTGAACGTAATAAACCACACGTAAACGTGGGCACTATCGGTCACGTTGACCATGGTAA
>NZ_JBHFHK010000068.1:0-10363 GCF_041928215.1 Hubeiibacter jixunmingi
CCGATGAATCTTTTGCTGCTAATATCTATCTGGCTGCAACAATAATCAATTTGTGTTAATTGTCAACACGCCCTACTTTCTTCTGCATTTTTTATGGCAATGCTTGGTGTAGTGATTGGGATAGGCATTGGGCTAATGCTAAAAAAAAGCAAGAATAATAAAAAGCAAGACTGATTTATTTATTGTCCTTTGTACAAACGTCATATTGCCCGTCTTGCATCACAAAAAATACGCATTTTTGCTTAATTTATCGTAAAATCTGCTGATATTTATTTTAATTTGTCTGGTGATGTCTTTATTTTCATGGCTGAATAAGTATAATCAGCCTAACTCTTTTTCATCACTGGAAAACCAGTCGTATGTCTGACACTACATCACAACTCGTACAACAAATCGCTACAGAACTTTCTGTCCGCCCACAACAAGTGCAAGCCACTATCGACTTATTAGATCAAGGCTCAAGCGTACCATTTATCGCACGTTATCGTAAGGAAGCGACACAAGGTCTAGATGACACACAATTACGTCAATTAGAAAGCCGTTTGACTTATCTTCGGGACTTATATGATCGTCGTGAAAAAGTGCTGATTTCACTTAAAGAACAAGATAAACTGAGCGATGACCTACTACAACGTGTTAATGACGCACAAACCAAGCAAGACCTTGAAGAAATTTACGCCCCTTACCGTCCAAAACGCAATAGTAAATCAGCCAAAGCCATCGAAGCCGGTTTGGGTGATTATGCACAGCGTATTTTGGCTGAAAATGTTGATCCAAAATCAGTTTTAGATGGTTTTAGCCATGAAAATTATCCTGATGTGGATAGCCAATTGGATGCGGTACAACATATTATTATCGATCAATGGGCACAAAATATTGCCTTATCTGCTGATTTAAAAACTTTATTTGCCAAAACTGCGGTATTAAAAAGCACGCTAGCCAATGAAGAAAAACGTGAAGTCGGACAAAAATTCCGTGATTATTTTGAATTTTCTGAAAATCTAAATAAAGTGCCATCACATCGTTTGCTTGCCATGTTGCGTGGTCGCCAAGATAACGTTTTAACGCTCAAAGTCGATGGTGAAAATGATGATGCGTTAGCCATGATTGCGGATAGCTATGATCTAAATCAGGTTGAGCCACAAAGTCGCCAAGACTTTTTAAAGCAAGCGGCAAAATTATTTTGGTTGGGTAAATTACGTCCACAAATCGAACATTCATTATTGACCGAAAAACGCTTGGCTGCCGAAAGTGAAGCCATGCAAGTGTTTGCGGAAAATTTACGTCATTTATTATTGTCTGCACCAGCTGGGGCAAAAATCACGCTCGGTATGGATCCGGGTATTCGTACAGGCGTGAAATTGGCGGTGGTGAATGCGTCAGGTGATGTGTTAGAACACAGCACGATTTTCCCATTTGCACCAAAAAATGATGTCGAAGGCTCAATCGCTGAAATCGCTCGTTTATGCCAAGCCCATCAAGTGCAATTAATCGCCATCGGTAATGGTACAGGCGGTCGTGAAACTGAAAACGTAGTCAGCGAGATGATGGCAAAACATCCTGAACTGAACGTCACACGTGTGAGTGTCAATGAAGCCGGTGCGTCAGTCTATTCAGCAAGTGAATTGGCGTCACAAGAATTGCCAGAATTAGATGTAGCAATTCGTGGTGCAGTGTCAATTGCCCGTCGTTTGCAAGATCCTTTGGCGGAATTGGTGAAAATTGATCCAAAATCAATCGGTGTCGGTCAATATCAACATGATGTCAATCAAACTGGTTTGGCACAGACTTTGGATAAAGTGGTGGAAGACTGTGTAAACGCGGTCGGGGTTGATGTCAATACTGCATCACCTGCCATCTTGGGTTATATCGCTGGCTTGAACAAATCGATTGCCCAACAAATCGTTGAATATCGTAAAGCCCATGGTCGTTTTGAAAGCCGTGAACAATTGAAAAATGTGCCACGTCTGGGTGAGCGTACTTTTGAACAGTCTGCAGGCTTTTTGCGTATCTTGGACGGTGAGCAACCGCTTGATGCCTCTGCCGTGCATCCAGAAAGTTATGCCTTAGTGCAACGTATCGCTCAAAGCCAAGACAAGCAAGTCAAAGACATTATTGCCAACAGTGAAATCATTCGCCAAGTGAAAGCCGATGATTTTGTTGATGAGCAAGTTGGTCTTATCACCATTCAAGATGTATTGACTGAATTGGAAAAACCAAACCGTGACCCACGTCCAGAATTCCGTACTGCAAAATTCCGTGATGACATTAATCAAGTCAAAGACTTAAGCGAAGGTTTGTGGTTAGAAGGTGTGGTGACCAATGTCACTAATTTTGGTGCATTTGTCGATGTTGGTGTACATCAAGATGGCTTGATACATATTTCAGAACTTGCTAATCAATTTGTTAGCGATCCGCATAAATTTGTCCGCCCAGGGCAAATCGTACAAGTGCGTGTGATGCAAGTCGATGCCGACCGCAATCGTATTACTTTAAGTATGAAAACGGAAAGTGATAGCAAAGCTGCAACCAAAGCGGATAAAGCCCACGATGCCCGCAAAGCACCACGTGCAGACTACAAAGACAAAGCAGATAAGCCCAAAGAAAAGCGTCACGATAAGCGTGAACAGCCAAGAAGCAAAGCCCCTGCTAAGAGCGATAAACCAGATCGTATTGGTGGTTTAGGTGCGTTGTTAATTCAGGCAGGGATCAAAAAAGGTTAATGCTTTAGCAACCTAACATCATGCTACTATCTATATGAGCCGATTTATCAATGTAAATCGGCTTTTTTTTATATCATGTATCTAAAGAATAACTTTGAATACTGATTTATGTATTTATTATTATATCTTTAAATCATAATATCGCTGTGTAATTTTTAAATAATCATAATTTATAAATATAATATACTTCAAATATTATAAATTATTTATTAGATTAATATAATACACTGATATTTATAGGTTTTTTAATTAAAATTTCATCATGAAATATTTTTTATTCTAAATCACTGTACTTCAAATAGACAATTTTTGATTTTAGATCGGGTTAAAATTAATCATTAAAATAAAAATAATTTATTTATGTTAATTACTGTAAATATTGTAATTCTTATTTGTGATTAATTATCATTTACTATATGAATGAAAAATATCATTAATTTTTTTATTTTGATTATCGATTCAGCAGTTATTTAAATTATATTTTAATCACTAAATTTACATTATTAAATTTCCTCATACATCTGTGCTATGTGCCTACTCAGCTTTACCACAAAGCATACTTCACATCTCCACATTTTATACACAATTTAGGAGAATACTACGCCCTGTCAAACAGCATTGACATATGGAAATATTTTCTTCACATTTTATTCTATTGGAGTTTTCTTCATGAAACGTTTAAATGCTACTTTCCTTGCACTTACATTGGCAGCAACAACTTCGGCTTTTGCACAACAAACTATGCAGAACACAGCTGACGCAACAGTGGTTACACCAAGCACAAGTACTACCATGATCGCACCAATGCCTGAAATGCCACAACAAGTGACAACGAGCGTAACAACTATTCCTGTTGCACCTGCAGCAACTGACGCTCAAGCAACTGACTCAAGCTCAGCACCAATGACTTCTGAAGCACAAATGATGCCTGAGCAAATGGCGATGCCAACGGCAATGACAACAGCGACTACCGTAGCACCAGATGCGGTTGTATCAACCACTGTGGCAACACCTGCAGTAGCTACCGATGCAGATGCAGCAATGGCTGCAGAACAAGCTAAAGCGAAAGATGCCATGAAAGTCGCTGAAGAGAAAGAAAAAGCTGACAAGAAAACCAAAAAAGATCATAAAGCCATGAAAAAATAATTGGATCATGCCTTTATTATCTTGCAACTGCAAAAATGGATAGGGTATCATGCCTTATCCATTTTTATTTGTGTTGTATCTCTCATGAAACTATCTTTACAATTCATTTTAAAATCATCTGTTGCTACAACGCTGATCGCTTTATCCAGTGCTAGCTTTGCCTGTGCTGACCATGATACACACGTCAAGACCACAAATAAGCAAACCAATTCGACTACTTCGCCAGTCGTCGTTCCGCCACAAAATGATCCGCATCAACAACACGATCATCAGCATTCGCATAAAATTAAAAATAAAGCTTAAGAATAATCCCTTGCTTTAAAAACTTATTTTATTCAAAGACACAGAAAATCGGTGCTCAATTCAGCTCATCGTGCTGTGTCTTTTTCAATGATCATTTAAAATAAAACTTTGCCACGTCTAGGTAAAACGCCTATAATTATTAGAATTTTTAACGAAGATTTACGGATAACTTATGAGCCGTGCGATTTCACATATTGATACTTTCCAAGGTTTGATTTTAGCCTTACAAAACTACTGGGCAGAACAAGGCTGCGTGGTTTTACAACCTTATGATTTGGAAATGGGTGCTGGAACGTTCCACACTGCGACTTTTTTGCGTGCTTTAGGCCCTGAAACGTGGAATGCGGCTTATGTACAACCATCACGTCGCCCAAAAGATGGTCGTTATGGCGAAAATCCAAACCGCTTGCAACATTATTACCAATTCCAAGTGGTGCTTAAGCCAAACCCTGCCAATATTCAGCAATTATATTTGGACTCACTGAAAGCGATTGGCATTGATACATCAGTGCATGATATTCGTTTTGTGGAAGACAATTGGGAAAGTCCGACACTCGGTGCATGGGGCTTAGGTTGGGAAGTCTGGCTCAACGGTATGGAAGTCACCCAGTTCACTTATTTCCAACAGGTCGGCGGTGTAGAATGTTATCCAGTCACAGGTGAAATCACTTATGGTTTGGAACGTTTAGCCATGTATTTACAAGGCGTGGACAGCGTCTATGACTTGGTATGGACCAAAGGTCAATTCGGTACTGTGACTTATGGCGATGTATTCCATCAAAACGAAGTCGAGCAATCGACTTATAACTTTGAACAAGCACCTGTTGAAAAATTATTTGAATTATTTGATTTTTATGAAGGTGAATCAAATCGTTTGATGCAAGCAGAATTGCCATTGCCTGCCTATGAACAAGTGGTGAAAGCATCGCATACTTTTAACTTGCTTGATGCCCGTGGTGCGATTTCGGTGACTGAACGTCAGCGTTATATTTTGCGTGTGCGTACTTTGGCAAGAGCGATTGCTCAAAGCTATGTGCTTTCTCGTGCTAAGCTCGGTTTTCCAATGGCTGAACCACATCTGCGTGATGAAGTGTTGGCACAAATGGAAGAGCAATTAAATGTAAAAGCGGAGTAACTCGATTTTGGCGATAGATAGATTTTACTATTTATCGCCTATCACTTTTAAAAACATTAAAATAAGGACTAAGGAAATGAAAAATTTTAAACTATTATTAACCGCTACACTTTTAAGCCTATCACTTACGGGTTGTATGACAAAACTTGCTGAACGTATAGATGTATCTACGAGCAAACAGCCTATTGAAAGCCCTAATTTGATCTTGTCTGATAAAGTGATTGCTTTAGGAAAGTCTCGCCAATTCATTACTAGTCACCCTGATGCTTTGGTGATGGTCGGTGAAAAACAAAGCTATTTGATTGAGCCATATCAACGGTCATGGCGAAACATGACCTATAAAAAGCCTAATGATTGGTTTACGCAAATTTATAATAAAGTTGATTTGAATTATATGTCAGTAGCTTTAGACTATGATTTACGTTATGCAGACAAAGCCAAAAAAAGCCATGTTATGGAACTGGTTATTGATAATCCAGATGATATGAACACGGCAAAGACTTGGTTAAATCTCAGTTTTAATAAACCACTATCATCCGTCACCAGTAGTGAAAAATCTACGTTATCCGAATTGGGTTTCTTATGTACTGAAAAATCCAATTTTTATAGCTGTTCAAGCTCAGTTATCGCTAAAGTGACGGTCAATCAAGCTATTCCAAAAGCCCAAGCATTTGCACATCTATTGCAAAAGCCTTTCGATGTAGAGCTTTATTTTCCTTATTATGTCGAGCAAGATGCCAAAGCACCTCAAGCATTAAAAGTGTTAAAACCATTGGCTTTGGTCATAGATGTGATTACTGCACCGATTCGCATTGGCGGTCAATTGATAGGTAATATGGGACCTACAGGTGACTAAAGTCTTAACTTTTAAATATATAATCTACGGAAGAAAACCATGAAAAAATCTAGCATCTTACTCGCTATTGCTTTACTTTCAAGCACATCGCTTGCATTCGCCAAAACCAACACATGGCAAACTGGCTTTGCTCAAGGTACACAAGAATATGGTATTACATCAAAAGACAATGCCTTATTGCTATTATCTTGTAATATTGAATCGGGTCTAGGGCATAATATCATGTTGTATCCAAAAGGCATGGGTAATCCTGAAGAACTTGATGCTAGAGAAAAGCCACTGACTTTTTATTTTAATGCCAATCAAATGGCTTATCCTGTAAAACAACATCAAGCCTATAGTCAAAATGAATGGCAAACCTTTATCAGCAAACTCGCTACTGCTCAACAAATTGATATTTACCATAAAAATCAATTCGTGATGCAAGTGAAGCCAAATGTCGCCAGTCGTAAGCAATTATCCCAAAAAATGATTAGTGATTGTAATTTTGAAAATTTGCGTAGTGCAGAAGAGTAAAGATTGAAATTTATCTGATTAAATATCAAACCATTTATCGGATAAATTTGCTATTCTTTTGATTTAGGTCTAGATTAAATTGAGCGTTTAGACAACACGTTTAGACCATCACAAAAGGAATAAAGCAATGAAAATTTCAACAAAAATCTTGCAAAAAAGCATCATGCTCACCGCAGTCGTTTTGGCATCTAGCTTGTCCAGTGTAGCATTTGCCCAAACCTGTAAAGTAACCGATCCAAGTAGCACCCCACTCAATGTACGCACCGCACCAATGGGCAAAATCATCGGCAAGGTTGCTAATGGTACTGTGGTTTATACTACAGAATACGCTGAAGATGATAAAGGTCGCCCATGGACATTGATTTTTAATGCCAAAAACGATAAAAAAATTGGTTGGGTGTATCGAGAGTTTATTAGCTGTTACTAAACGCTGAAACCAAACATCATTTAAAGCTTAAAAGTTAAATCTATCTAAAAATTGGATAGAAAGATTTTATTTTTTATTAAAAAAAACATAAAAGCTGATGATTTAACGCCTATCATCAGCTTTTTCACTGTATAATTTAGCCAATTGAAATTTTAAATCAGGTCAAAAGATGAAACATAACGTCCTTTTTGAACTTGGCTGTGAAGAACTCCCGCCAAAAAGTCTAAAAACCTTGCGTGATGCACTAAAAAATCAAGTCGAACAAGGCTTAACTCAAGCAGGCTTGGCGTATGATGACATCGTTGCTTATGCTGCCCCACGTCGTTTGGCATTATTGATTAAAAATATTGATGGCAAACAACCAGATAGCCAAAAGCGTTTTGATGGTCCTGCAGTGCAAGCGGCTTATAATGCCGATGGTACACCGAGCAAAGCCCTAGAAGGCTTTATGCGTGGTCAAGGCATCAATGCCAGTCAAGTCAGCACTTTTATGGCTGGCAAAGTTGAAAAAGTATGTTATCTCAAAGACATTCAAGGGCAAAGCCTAGATGCGTTATTGCCAAGTATTTTACAGACTGCTCTGGACAATTTACCGATTGCAAAACGTATGCGTTCTGCGGCAAGTCGTACCGAATTTGTGCGTCCTGTGCAATGGGTCGTGTTGCTAAAAGATGACCAAGTGATTGATGCCACTATTCAAGATTTTAAAGCGGGCAATCAAAGTTATGGACATCGTTTCCATGCCCCACAAGCCGTGACCATTCCGCACGCAGACAGTTATATCGATACTTTGCGTCAAGTGAGTGTCATTGCTGATTTTGACGAACGTCAAGCCGAAATCGTTAAACAAACCAACGCTTTGGCTAATGAAGTCAATGCCCAAGCAATTGTGCCAGCGGATTTATTAAATGAAGTAACAGGTTTGGTCGAATTGCCTGTGGCGTTGCGTGCCAGCTTTGAAGAGCGTTTCTTGGCTGTACCGCAAGAAGCTTTAATCACTACCATGCAGGACAATCAAAAATATTTTTGCTTGGTGAATGATGCAGGCAAATTACAACCGTACTTTATTTTTATTAGCAATATTCAATCCAAAGACCCAAGCCAAGTGATTGAAGGTAATGAAAAAGTCGTGCGTCCACGTTTATCTGATGCAGAATTTTTCTTCTTGCAAGATCAAAAGCAACCGTTGGCAAGCCGTCAAGAAAAGTTAGCCAATATGGTCTTCCAAGCAGAATTGGGAACACTTTGGGATAAATCACAACGTATCGCCAAATTAGCCAAAGCCTTAGCAAGCGTGACGGGTGCAAATGCAGATGATGCGGAAAAATCAGCGTTATTGGCAAAATGCGATTTAACATCGGAATTGGTCGGTGAATTTCCAGAATTACAAGGCATTGCAGGCACGTATTATGCCAAATTAGAAGGCGAAAATGCGGAAGTCGCGGAAGCTTTAGGCGAGCAATATTTACCAAAATTTGCAGGTGATGTATTACCGCAAACCAAGACAGGTACAACGCTTGCCCTTGCTGACCGTTTAGATACTTTGATGGGAATTTTTGGTATTGGACAAGCCCCGACAGGTTCAAAAGACCCATTTGCTTTGCGTCGTTCAGCGATTGGGATTTTACGTTTAATCATTGAAAATCAATTAGATGTGACTTTAGATAGCTTGATTAATAATGCCATTCAAGCCTATGGCGATGTATTAAAAAATCCTGCTCAAGCCAAAACTGATGCTGTAGCCTTCCTTGAAGGGCGTTATCGTGCTAAGTATGAAGATCAGGGCGTGGCGGTAGATGTGATTCAAGCGGTGCAAGCCCTAGCACCAAAATCACCACTTGATTTTGATCAGCGTATTCATGCGGTGCAAGCCTTCCGTCAATTGCCACAAGCTGAGACTTTATCAGCAAGTAATAAGCGTGTAGCGAATATTTTAGCCAAAGTAGATGGTGCAATTGCCGATACGGTGAATGCGAATCTATTGCAGGAAGATGCGGAACAGGCGTTATTTACCTCAGTAGAGCAAGCCAAAGCTACGGTACAACCGCTACAAGCCAAAGCGGATTATCAAGGGGTATTGACTGCCTTGGCGAATTTGGCGACACCGCTTACCAATTTCTTTGATGGCGTGATGGTCAATGCTGATGATGTACAGTTGAAAAATAACCGTTTGGCGTTATTACAACAAGTGCGTAATCTGTTTATGATTGTGGCGGATGTTAGCGTTTTACAGGATTAAGGTTTCGTAAGCTTAGTTCCTACAATATCAAAAAAGCCGATTTAAATCAATTAAATCGGCTTTTGTCTGCCTCGTATTTATATTTTAATCAGATTACCAGTAGCCTAACATTTTCCACCACTCACCCAAAGTGGTATAACCCGAACCAAAAACCACTGGTGAAGTGCCTGTTGCATAATGGGTTAAACTCATCATCAAGCTTGATGCCGCCGCCATCAATAAGGAAAATAACATCGGCGGTGCATCCAAGGCAAGCCCTGCGATAAAAAACGCACTAAACATAGCGGTGATATGTGCAGTACTGGAAACATATAATGTGCATACATATAAGCCAACAATAACAAACCACAAGATACCACCCACCCAAAACCCAAACCACCAATTTGATGCTCTAACACACACGAGAACCAAGCGATCAAACCAAGTTTATTTAAGAAAGTCGCCATCATGATTAAGGCAGCAAACCATGTAATGGTATCCCAAGCCCCTTTTTCTTTGAGAATATCGTCCCAAGTCAAAACACCTGATAATACTAAAGATAAGCCAATAAATGCTGTGGTTGTGGCATTGACCGCAAATGCATCACCCAATAGCATTTTTGGTACGCCTGCCCATAACAATAATAATAGACTAAAAATACCCAGCATAGTCCATTCACCCGATTGGATTTTACCCATTTCATTTAGGCGTTCTTTGGCGAGTCATGTGGCATTTGGCGTGTCTTTGACTTTAGGCGGATATAAGAAATACAAAATGATCGGCATCAAAATCATCGCCCCGACTGGCATGGCTTTACCAATGATTGCTGCAATCACACCGACGAACAAGGCAAGCATCGTCCACGCTTCTGCTTTTACCCCTTCAGGTGTAGGCAAAAACCATACTAAAAGCCCCAGTGTTATTGCAGGAATAGGTTGAAAGCCAAACTTATTTTCTTTAATATAGGGCGTGTTGACAATTAACGCAAATTGATTATTGTTGCAGCCAGATAGATATTAGCAGCAAAAGATTCATCGGT